>SCUY01000275.1 GCA_004322525.1 Lysobacter sp.
TGACGACTTCGCACTCGCAGTACGGGCTTCCTTACGCGCCGCGGCGCTGGTGCTCGCCAGGCGCTTCTTGGCGGTCTTGACCGCCCGGCCCACGGCATCCCCGGCATTACTGGCGGTGTCGACGACCTTTTCAACCACGGTGCTCGCGGTGTCGGCGATGGCGCTACCGATATTGCCCGCGGTTTCCGCCACGCTGCTCGCGGCGTTCGACAGGGTTGCCGTCACTCCATTTCCGTTTCCGTTGCTCATTGGAAAGCCCTCCTTTGGGGCGCTGTTTTGCGAATCGGGATAACGTGAAGTTATCGCGCGTTCCTATACAGCCGCTGCGCACAACATCATGTGAAAACCGCGGTATTGCATCGGGGTGTTTGAAGGGCTGATGCAGCTGGCTCACACGCCGGATGCATCGTTCGCCGCGTGCCGGGTACGTCGCCCGGCACGTCGGCGTCGATCAGAACTTGCCGTAATAGCCTTCTTTCAGAGCATCGAACAGGTTGGCGGCGGTGTGCTGCTCGCCGTCGTATTCGATCTCCTCGTTGCCACGCACTTCCACGATCGAGCCGTCCTCCAGCTCGAAGCGGTAAGTGGTGTTCTCCAGATCCTTCTCCTTGACCAGCACGCCCTGGAAGGCGGCGGGGTTGAAACGGAAGGTGGTGCAGCCCTTCAGGCCCTGCTCGTGGGCGTAGCGGTAGATGTCCTTGAAGTCCTCGTACGGGTAGTCGGTGGGGACGTTCGCGGTCTTGGAGATCGAGCTGTCCACCCACTTCTGCGCGGCCGCCTGCACGTCGACGTGCTCCTTGGGCGAGATGTCGTCGGCTGAGATGAAGTAGTCGGGCAACTGCCCGGCCGGGTCCTCGGAGAACGGCATCGCCTTGGGGTTCACCAGCTCGCGGTAGGCGAGCAGCTCGAACGACCAGACATCGACCTTCTCCTTCGACTTCTTGCCCTCGCGGATCACGTTGCGGCTGTAGTGGTGCGCGAAGCTCGGCTCGATGCCGTTGGAGGCATTGTTGGCCAGGCTCAGCGAGATCGTGCCGGTGGGGGCGATAGAGCTGTGGTGGGTGAACCGGCAGCCGACCTCCGCCAGTTCCTCGACCAGCTCCGGCGCGACTTCGGCCACGCGTTGCATGTAGCGCGAGTACCTGGCGTGCAGCACCTTGCCCTCGACTTCCTGGCCGATCTTCCAGCCATCCGCCGACATTTCCGGGCGCTTGCGCAGCATCTCGGCGGTGACGGTGAAGCGCTCTTCCATGATCGGGGCGGCGCCCTTTTCCTTGGCAAGTTCCAAGCCCATTTCCCAGCCGGCCACCGCCATCTCGCGGGCGATCTGCTCGGTGAATTCGCAGGATTCCTTGCTGCCGTACTTCATGCGCAGCATCGTCACCGTGCTGCCCAGGCCCAAAAAGCCCATGCCGTGGCGGCGCTTGCGCATGATCTCGGCGCGCTGCTTCTCCAGCGGCAGGCCGTTGACCTCGACCACGTTGTCGAGCATGCGGGTGAATACGCGGACCACTTCGCGGTATTCGTCCCAGTCGAACGCGGCCTGTTCGGTGAACGCGTTGCGCACGAACTTGGTCAGGTTGACCGAGCCCAGCAGGCACGCGCCATACGGGGGCAGGGGCTGTTCGCCGCACGGGTTGGTGGCGCGGATCGCCTCGCACCACCAGTTGTTGTTCATCTCGTTGACGCGGTCGATCAGGATGAAACCCGGCTCGGCGTAGTCATACGTCGAGACCATGATCATGTCCCACAGGTGCCGCGCACGGATGTGGCCGTAGATCTTGCAGGCGACCAGGCCGTCCTCGCGGGAGACGTAGTTGCGGTGCGTGGGCCATTCGCGCCAGATCACCTGCGCGGGGTTGTCGAGCTGCAACTCGCCCTGTTCCTTGACGTGCACCGGGAACACCAGCGGCCAGTCGGTGTCACTCGCCACCGCTTCCATGAAACCGTCGGTGATCAGCAGCGACAGGTTGAACTGGCGCAGGCGGCCGTCCTCGCGCTTGGCGCGGATGAAGTCACGCACGTCGGGATGGCTGACGTCGAACGTGCCCATCTGCGCGCCGCGGCGGCCGCCCGCGGAGGACACGGTGAAACACATCTTGTCGTAGATATCCATGAAGGACATCGGGCCCGACGTGTACGCGCCGGCGCCGGCGACGAACGCACCGCGCGGGCGAAGCGTGCTGAATTCGTAGCCGATGCCGCAGCCGGCTTTCAGCGTCAGGCCGGCTTCGTGCACCTTCTCGAGGATGCCGTCCATCGAATCCTCGATCGTGCCCGAGACGGTGCAGTTGATCGTCGACGTGGCGGGCTTGTGGTCCAGCGCGCCGGCGTTGGAGGTGATGCGGCCGGCCGGGATCGCGCCGCGGCGCAGCGCCCACAGGAAACGCTCGTTCCAGTAGCGCTGCTTCTCGGACGTAGGCTCGGCTTCGGCAAGCGCACGGGCGACGCGCTGGTAGGTGGCGTCGATGTCGGCATCGACCGGCGCGCCGGTCTTGGTGGTGAGCCGGTACTTCTTGTCCCAGATGTCCAGCGAAGCCGGCTGCAGCGGGATGTCCCCGTCGGGTTGGGTCTTGGACACTCCGACTACCTCCAGGCGCACCGTACTCATTCCTGTGTCATCTCCATTTCAAGGCGGCGCCGGGCGCGGCCGGTGGTTCGGTGGCGCGCCGCCGCGAGGCGGCGAACCGATCATGTGTTCCACGGGGCGACGGGCCTGCAAAATCGTGTGGAACGGCACCCGTCGGCGTCGGTACTCCAAGAGCCGTGGCCTGAGCTACGGCACCCCGAAACCTCTAGCTATCCCCCGTGATGCCCGGGCCGACCACAACATGTTGTGGCGGCGACGGTTGGCCAAGCTACGCTTGCATCCCCGGCGCGTCAACGCCGCGGTGCACGGGAAGCGACCGGTTTTCCGCCATTTAGGATGCTGCATCGCGACACCCCCGACGGACGGTAAACGGACGCGTCACGCGCAACAGATGCGGCATCGTGGTGCACTTGAATCGCAGCTGGCCAGACGCGACATCGAGCTGGCTCCCCTGAACCACCACGGTCGACGCGTATGACGCCTTCTCCCCGCACGACGCTTCTTGCCCTCTCGCTCGCCGCCGCGTTCGGTGGCTTCATTGCCACCGCCGCGCGCGAGTTGATCGACCATTCCGCCAGCGCGCAGCCGGCCACATCGCTCGCGCTGCCCGCCGCGGCCGCGTTGCCGAGCGCCGTCGGCAGCACCCCGGTGCCCTCGCTCGCCCCGATGCTCGCGGCGGTCACCCCGGCGGTGGTCAGCGTGCACAGCAAGCAACGGGTGCGGATCAGCCCGTTCGCCGATCCGGTATTCCGTCGGATGTTTCCGGAGCTGACACAGGAGCGGGTCAACGAATCACTGGGCTCGGGCGTGATCGTCGATGCCGCACGCGGATTGATCCTCACCAATCATCACGTGATCGAAGGCGCCGACCAGGTCTCGGTGACCCTCGCCGACGGCCGCACGCTGCAGGCCGAGTCGCTCGGCAGCGATCCGGATACCGACATCGCGGTGATGCGCGTGCGCGGCGAAAAGCTGCAGGCACTGCCGCTGGCCGATTCCGACCGGCTGAAGGTGGGGGATTTCGTCGTCGCGGTCGGCAACCCGTTCGGCATCGGCCAGACGGTCACCTCGGGCATCGTCTCGGCGGTCGGCCGCAGCGGGCTGCCGGGCATGGGCTTCCAGAACTTCATCCAGACCGATGCCTCGATCAACCCGGGCAATTCCGGCGGCGCGCTGGTGAACCTCAATGGCGAGCTGGTCGGCATCAACACCGCCAGCTTCAATCCGAACGGCGCTGCGCGCGGCAACATCGGCCTGGGTTTCGCGATTCCTTCCAACCTCGCACGCAACATCGCCGAGCAGCTGATCAAAAACAAGGGTGTGGTCCGACGCGGCACGCTGGGGCTGGAGTCGCAGGACATCGACGAGCGCCTGGCGCGCGCACTGCGCCTTGAGCCGGGCAGCGGCGCGGTGGTGACGCGCGTCTACGCCGGCTCGGCCGCGGCGCAGGCGGGGCTGAAGACGGGGGATGTCATCACCACCGCGAACGGCCAGCGCATCAACGGCCGCGACGCGCTGCGCAACTTCGAAGGCCTGCAGGCGCTCGGCAGCCGGGTCAGCCTGGATGTGCAGCGCGACGGGCGGCCGCTGCGGCTCGGGGTCGCGCTGCTGGAGCAGCCACGTCGCATCGCCGGTGCCGAACTGGACCCGCGCCTTGGCGGCGCCACCTTCGCGGAATTGCCCGACCCGCTGCGGACCGCGGGCGCAGGTGGCGTGCTCGTCGAATCGGTCGCCCGCGACAGCCGCGCGGCGCGCAATGGCCTGCAGGCGGGCGACATCGTGTTCGCGGCGACGATCGGTGCATTCAGCGACGTAGCGTCCTTCCGCGCGGGCTTCACGCCGCAACCCGCAGATTTGATCCTGCGTGTCCTGCGCCGCGGCCAGCAGGGCGACCTGCCCATGCGCTGAGCCGGCGCCATCCGACCCTTTCCATCCCCATGTATTCCCAGGAGACGATTCCATGTCCACCACCACCCGCAATGGCTCCAGCACCGGTGATGTCGCCGTCAGCGGCACAGGCGCGTTCAAGACCAACCTTTCCGAAGCGGGCACCAGCCTGAAGCAGGCCGCAGTCGACAGCGGCGATGCCCTGCGCAATGCCGCGATCGCCGCCGGCGAGGAACTGCGCGTGGGCAAGGCCAATCTCAAGGCCGACCTCGCCGATACCGCGCTGGCCGGCATCGCCGCGGCCGAAGTGGCGGGCAGCGCCGCGCGCGAGCAGGTGGACGAGCTGATGGACAAGGGGCGCGACCTGATCGACAGCGCCGCCGAACTCATCCGCGAGCGCCCGATCGTGAGTTTCGGCGTCGCCTTCGCCACCGGCTGGGTGATCGCCAAGATGCTGCGCGGCAACCGCTAAGCCTTCCCCGTGAACAGCGCAGGGGGCGCCAGCGGAAGCGGCCCGGGCCCGGATCCTCATGGTCCGGGCCCATCGCATTCCGGGTCCGCGGATGAGCTTCCGCCCGACCTGCGCGAGACGCTGCGGCAGGTCATCGCCGCGGGCCGCGCGAGCACGGGTGCGTTTTCCGATGCCGGCAAGGCGTTCCGCAGCCTCGTCACTGCCGATATCTCGCTCGCACGCAGCGCGTTCGGGCGGTCGATCGCCTTCGTCGGGCTCGCGGTCGCTTTCGGCGCGAGCGCCTGGCTGCTGCTGATGGCGAGCGTGATCGTGTTCCTGCGCACGCAGGCCGGGCTGTCGTGGACCGTCGCGATGCTCGCCTGCGCCGGCTTGAGCCTGGCGGTGACGCTGCTCTGTGCCTGGTATGCCGCGCGCTATTTCGAGCACACACGGCTGAAGGCCACGCGTCGCCAGCTGGCGCGGCTGGGTATGGGCGAGCTCGCCGATTTCACGCCAGCGGCAGGTTCGGCGGTATCGGCCAAGGACGCGGCGGAGAACACATCGCTTGAACACGCCGATGGTGAGCCGATGAAGGATGACCGCGGCATTCCGGTCACGCCGCCATGAGCCGGAGACGGGCGCCATGGGCGTGAATTTCAACCAGCTGATCGAGAAGGTCGAATCGGCCGAGAACGCGCTCGAGGCGCAGGAACGGCAACTCGCCGCGGACTGGCGTCAGCTGCGGGCCTCGTGGAAAGCGGGCTGGACGCCGGGACGTATCGTCCTCGCCGGGCTGGTGAGCGGGTTCGCGGTTGGCCGCATCGAGCCGGTGCGCGCGGTCGCCAAGGGCGGCTCGATCATGCAGATGATCACGGCGCTGTCCGGGCTGGTCGCGTCGGCCACCGCGCAGCGGGCGGCGGAGAGCGTGGGCGATGTCGCCGATGATGTAGGCAGCGTGGCCGACGATGTCGGGCAGGTCGCGCAGAGCGTGAATGTCGCCGCGCCCGCGTCCGAAGCCATTGCCCGCGGGGAACCTGCATGAGCACACCGACCACGCCGCCCCCCGAGCTCGACCCTTCGCCCGCGCCTGACACGTC
>SCUY01000276.1 GCA_004322525.1 Lysobacter sp.
CGCACCCATCGCGAAGTTCACCGACCAGCGTGGCCGCGCCGAGAGACAGTTCGTCCATGCCGTCCCGGCCCCAGACGACCAGTGCACGTTCAGCGCCAAGTTCCTGCAGCACGCGTACCTGGATACCCACCAGATCCGGATGGAAGACGCCAAGAAGAATGTTCGGCGCGCTGGCCGGATTGACCAGCGGCCCCAGGATATTGAACAGCGTCCGCACGCCCATCTCGCGACGCACCGGCGCGACGGCTTTCATCGCCGGATGATGCAGCGGCGCGAACATGAAACCGATACCGGTGCGCTCGATGCAATGCGCTACCTGGTCGGGAGCCAGCTCGATATAGGCGCCCAGGGATTCAAGCACGTCCGCGCTGCCCGAGCTCGACGAGACGCTGCGGCCACCGTGCTTGGCCACCTTGGCCCCCGCCGCGGCTACCACGAACATGCTCGCCGTCGATATGTTGAAGGTCTGCGCGCCATCACCCCCAGTACCAACGATATCGACCATGTGCCGGCGATCGGCAACGTGCACCGGTCGCGCGAATTCGCGCATCACCTTGGCCGCGCCGGCGATCTCGCCGATGGTCTCCTTCTTGACACGCAGACCGGTAAGGATCGCCGATGTCATTGTCGGGCTGACCTCGTCGCGCATGATCATGCGCATGAGCTCGACCATCTCGTCGTGGAAGATCTCCCGGTGCTCGATCGTGCGCTGGAGCGCCTGCTGGGGCGTAATCGGCATGCTCATCGCTCCTGGGAAGCTGCTGCCGCGTCGAGCGCAGCGCATGCCGCAACCTTGTCTAACGCCCGGTTCGCTTCGATGGCATCGGCTATGGAAAGCTGCATCGTCAGCG
Source organism: Lysobacter sp. (assembly GCA_004322525.1). Taxonomy (GTDB): domain Bacteria; phylum Pseudomonadota; class Gammaproteobacteria; order Xanthomonadales; family Xanthomonadaceae; genus Cognatilysobacter. The sequence goes on from SCUY01000276.1 coordinate 852, forward strand.
CTCCAGAAAGTTCTTCAGCAACGCATGACCGTGCTGGGTGAGGATGGATTCGGGATGGAACTGCACGCCTTCCACCGGATGCTCGCGATGGCGTAGACCCATGATCTCGTCGAAGCCGCCGTTGTCATCCTCCGTCCATGCGGTCATCTCCAGGGACGGTGGAAGCGTATCGCGCGAAACCACCAGTGAGTGGTAGCGGGTGGCTTCGTAAGCATCGGGCAGCCCGGCAAACACGCCGCGCCCTTCATGCCGGATACGCGATGTCTTGCCGTGCATGATCGTCTTCGCGCGCACCACGTCGCCGCCGTAGGCCTGGCCGATGCCCTGGTGGCCGAGACAGACGCCGAGGATGGGCCTGGTAGCGCCGAGTTCGCGGATCACGTCAATGCAGACGCCCGCCTCGCCCGGCGTACACGGGCCGGGCGAGATCACGATCCGCTCCGGCCCGAGCGCGGCAATCTGCCCCACCGACAGTTCATCGTTGCGGATGACCTTCACCTCGGCCCCGAGCGTCTGCAGGTACTGCACGAGGTTCCAGGTGAAGCTGTCGTAGTTGTCGATCATCAACAGCATGGTCAGTCCACTAGCAGAAAGACGGCGTAGATGCGGTCGGAATAAGTGACGTAACCGGCCTGGAGGGCAGCGGCCGGCGGTGCCGGAGTCGATGGTGGCGGCATCGGCCCGGCGAGGCGGCTGCCGGTCACCATGATGCGATCAAGCGCCTGCGTCGCGGCATTCCATTCGTACAGTGCAGGCCAGTTGCCCTCGCGGATGCCGTATTCGAACTGCGGCGCCACGTCGGACACGCTGTACAGGGCGCCCAGCCGCGCGCCGTAGGTGCGGGCGATGGTGCCGGCTTTCTCGCGGGTCGATTCGATGGCG
>SCUY01000277.1 GCA_004322525.1 Lysobacter sp.
GATGCGGTCGCTGTCCGGTCCCCGAACCTGCTGCATTCGACAGGAGCCACGTATGCGCAGTCGGCCGATTGGGGTGTCGAGGAGGCGGAGGGCTTCATCAAGCTGTTCGGCATGAGCAGCACGCTGTGGGCGCGGGTCAACGAGGGCGGCAGCGGTGCATGACACAGCATTGCGACACCTGGAGGCGCTGGTCGCGTTCGACACGCGCAATCCCCCGCGTGCGATCGGCACTGGAGGAATCTTCGATTACCTGCGCCTCCATCTCGAAGGTTTCGATGTCCAGGTGAGCGACCACGGCGCGGGCGCGGTGTCGATGCTCGCCACCCGTGGCGCGCCCGCGCGCCTGTTCAATGTGCACCTGGACACCGTGCCATCGTCGGAGGCATGGACGGCCGATCCACTGCGACTACGTATCAAGGGTGGTCGCGCCATCGGCCTGGGCGCCTGCGATATCAAGGGCGCCGCCGCTGGCCTGCTGGCCGCGGCGACGGCCACCTCCGGTGACGCCGCATTCCTCTTCAGCACCGATGAGGAGGCGAATGACGCGCGCTGCATCCGCGCCTTCCTGGCACAGCAACACGGGTTCCGCGAAGTACTCGTTGCCGAACCGACGCGATGCGAGGCGGTCCTTGCGCATCGCGGTATCAGCTCGGCGCTGGCGCGCTTCCGCGGCAATGCGGGGCATGCCTCCGCATCCGATGCATTGCAGAGCAGTGCGGTGCACCGCGCCATGCGTTGGGGCGTGGCAGCGCTCGACATGGTCGAAGCCGCCGCGCATGAACGTTTCGGAGGGCTCACCGGCCTGCGCTTCAACATCGGAACAATGGAAGGTGGCATCAAGGGAAACGTGATCGCACCAAGCGCACAGCTGCGCTTCAACTTCCGCCCGCTGCCTTCAATGGACACCGACAGCCTTCATGCGCGCCTGCGTTCGTTGGCAGATGAAGGCTGGCTCGATGCCTACGAGGAAACCTTTCGCGGGCCACCGCTTCCCGCTGGCGGGCTCGACGTTGCGGAGAGTAGGCGCCTGAGCGCCCGGGACCTCGCGGAGGAGCTCAACCTGCCGGTCGGCAATGCGGTCGACTTCTGGACCGAAGCTTCGCTGTTCTCGGAATCCGGGCTCACCGCCGTCGTCTACGGGCCCGGCGATATCTCCCAGGCACATGCCGCCGATGAATGGGTGGAGATAGAGCAACTCGACCGGTATGCCAGCAGTGTCGCCCGGATCATCGATGGAACGTCCGCATGAAGCCCGCTGACGATATACAGACCCGCCGGACCATCGTCAGGTTGCTGTCCAGCATGGGCAGCGCCAAAGAAATCGACCAGTATCTGCGACGCTTCGCGCAGCTCGACGCCGAGCGTTTCGCCGTGGTCAAGGTAGGCGGCGCGGTGCTGCGTGATGATCTCGACGCACTTGCCTCGTCCCTCGCGTTCCTGCAGGACGTCGGGCTGACCCCCATCGTCGTGCATGGCGCAGGCCCGCAGCTCGACGTCGAACTCGCCTCGGCCGGGATCGAAAAACAGACAGTCGATGGGCTCCGGGTGACCACGGCGTCGGCATTGGCGATCGTGCGGCGCGTCTTCCATGCGCAGAACCTGCGCCTCGCGGAAGCCTTGCAGGAGGCCGGTGCACGCTCGACATCGATCATGTCCGGCGTATTCGAAGCGAGTTACATCGATCGTGAACGCCTTGGCATGGTCGGCCGCGTGAATGCCGTGCACCTCCCACCAATCCACGCAAGCCTGCGCGTCGGTTCGATACCTGTGATCGCCAGCCTCGGTGAAACGGCGGAAGGCCAGATCCTCAACGTCAATGCGGATTTCGCGGCGAACGAACTGGTGCGATCACTGCAGCCCTACAAGATCGTGTTTCTCACTGGAACCGGGGGGCTGCTCGACGGCGAGGGCCAGGTGATCGATTCGATCAACCTGTCAACCGAATATGCGCACCTGCTCGAACAGCCATGGCTGTCCGGTGGCATGCGATTGAAGCTGGAGCAGATCCGCGAGCTGCTGGAAGTGCTGCCGCCTGCATCGTCGGTATCGATTACTCGCCCGGCCGAGCTGGCGAAGGAACTGTTCACGCACAGGGGTTCGGGCACGCTCGTGCGCCGCGGCGAGCGTGTGCTGGCTGCGACAGGCTGGGACGAACTCGACACCGGGCGTCTGCGCACCCTGATCGAATCGGCGTTCGGTCGTCGGCTGGCAGCGGACTACTTCGAGCGCACGCACCTGCATCGCTGTCTGGTCAGCGAGCACTACCGGGCAGCAGTAGTGATCACGCTGGAGGAGGGCATGCCCTACCTCGACAAGTTCGCTGTACTGGACGAGGCGCAGGGCGAGGGGCTGGGACGTGCTGTCTGGCATGTGATGCGCGAAGCGACGCCCGCGCTTTTCTGGCGATCGCGACGCGGGAATCCGGTGAACGCGTTCTATTTCTCTCAGGCCGATGGCTGCATCAGGCGCGAGGCATGGGACGTGTTCTGGTACGGCTTCGATGACCTGACGTCGATCGCACGCAGCGTCGCGCATTGCGATGCCCGGCCACCGACGCTGGAGGCATGGTGATGGGCGCCCCGGCCTGGACTGCCGATATCGAATTTGTCGGCCGCCACGTGCGGCTTGAGCCCCTGCGGCTGGCCCATGCCGGGGAGTTGGCGGAAGCTGCAGCCGACGGGGAGCTATGGAACCTCGCCTTCACCAGCGTGCCGCATCGCGACGACATGAGGCGCTACGTCATCGACGCGCTGGATGCACGCGAAGGTGGTGCGGCAATGCCCTTCGTAGTCCGCGATGCAAGTGGAACGATCATTGGATGCACGCGTTATTACGACCTCGCGCCGGAGGTGCCGCGCCTGCAGATCGGCTACACCTGGTATGCACGGCGCGTGCAGCGAACCCTGCTCAATACCGAAGCCAAGCGCCTGCTGTTTGCACATGCTTTCGAATACCTGGGTTGCGCGGCGGTGGGCTTCGAGACCAGCCACCTCAACCTGCGCTCACAGGCCGCCATCCTGCGGCTCGGCGCCACCTTCGACGGGCGGCGGCGCGCGCACATGCGTCATCGCGATGGAAGCCTGCGCGACACGCTGGTGTACTCGGTCATTGCCGAGGAATGGCCCATGGTGCGCGCGCGGCTGGATGGATTTCTCGCCGGAGATCGCGATGACTGAAGCCGAGCGCATTCCCGTGGGCGTCGTAGGCGCGCGTGGCCATGTCGGAGTCGAACTTCTGCGTCTGCTCGCAGCGCATCCGGTGTTCGATGTCGCCTTCGTGACCTCGCGCGAGCGCGTGGGGGAGCCGGTCGGGGCCGATGTGCCCGGCATGTCGCCCACGTTGCGCTATATCGCATCGTCTCCCGGGTCGCTTCCGCTGCCCGCGGATGGCGCTGTCGTGCTCGCGCTTCCCAATGGAATAGCCAAGGCCTATGTCGAAGTGATCGACCGGAAATCCCCGACAACCATCGTTGTTGATCTGTCAGCTGACTACCGTTTCGATGATGCCTGGGTATACGGACTTCCCGAGCGCGGCGCTCGACGTGCCGGCATGCGCCGCATCAGCAACCCAGGCTGTTATGCGACCGCGATGCAATTGGCTATCGCGCCGATGCTCGATGGCCTCGCAGCGCCATCGCAGTGCTTCGGCGTCTCGGGCTATTCGGGCGCCGGTACCTCACCATCACCGCGCAATGATCCAATGCAGCTGCGCGACAACCTGATGCCGTACACACTTGCCGGGCACGTGCACGAGCGCGAGGTCACGCGGCATCTCGGACACGAAGTCGAATTCATGCCTCATGTCGCGCCACATTTCCGCGGCCTGACCATCACGGCCAACCTGCACCTGCGCGAAGCCTGGTCACGTGAGACGGTGATACAGCGATACCGGGAGTTCTATCGCCCGGAGCCACTGGTGCGCGTGATGGACGAGGCGCCATGGGTAAACCGGATTGCAGGTCAGCACCACGCGGAGATCGGTGGGTTCACGTTGTCTGCGGATGGCCAGCGCCTGGTGGCCATTGCGACACTCGACAACCTGCTGAAAGGCCCCGCGACGCAGGCATTGCAGAACCTCAATATCGCTTTCGGACTGCCCGAGTGCACAGGCATACCCTTCGATGAACGGCCAGGAGTTCCGGCATGAGCATGCTGTTATGGCAGAAGGCCGGTATCGAGGTCGATGCCAACATCCAGCGCTTTCTTGCGGGCGATGACGTGTTGCTTGATCGTGATTTCTTCCACTGCGACATCCGTGCGAGTCGCGCGCATGCGCGTGGTCTGGCATCGATAGGTATCGTGTCGCAAGCCGAATGCGATGCCATCGATGCCGCGCTCGTGATGCTCGACCGCGATTTCGCCGAGGGTCGCTTCGTCCTCGACGACCGCTACGAGGATGGCCATTCCGCGATCGAGGCCTTCCTGACCGTGCACCTCGGGGATGCGGGCCAGCGAATCCATACGGGCCGCAGCCGCAATGACCAGGTGCTGGTCGCCACGCGCCTTTGGATAAAGGAACGGCTGGCCGAACTTGCTCGGGCGTGCGTCAGCTGTGCTGCCGTGGCATTGGATCGCGCGGAGGAGGAAGCCATGCGGCCGATGCCTGCCTACACCCACCTGCAGCG
>SCUY01000278.1 GCA_004322525.1 Lysobacter sp.
CCATGACGCTACCGTGTGCTGTGCTATTTGGCGAGGGCACCCGCATGACTGATCTGATCGATGCACTGCGCGAGTTGCGTGACCTCGAGGCTCGCCGAGAAAAGTTGGTGCGCGCAATCTGGGAACACGCTAAAGCTGCGGAGCCGGAGCTAGTCCAGGTTGCCGCTGAGCTATGGCCGGGAGACCAGGCCGCCGCGGCGGCGTGGTTATCCGAGTCGCGCGGAGACCTGTCGCCCGCAGAGCTCATCGCTGCAGGGCGAGTCGACCTCGTGCTCAATCAGATCCACAGAAGCATCCATGGCTTTTTCAGCTGATAAGCGAACCTCTTCGCTCTAGGGAAGCTCTGAACAGTTGGCCCAGCAGCTGTGAAATCAGGCTGACTGTTGGGGTTTGATGGGTGGGGAACGGGGTTTGCGGCGTAAAAAGGGCGTCCGCGGCGGGGTTTTCCTGCTTTACAGGCGCACGTTCCCCGCCACAGGTGACAACCGTCGCCGCACCATCCACAGGTTCGACAGCGCGAACAGCACCAGCATCTGCTGCGCGTTCTTGAGCAGGCCGCGATAGCGCACCTTCGCGTAGCCGAACTGTCGCTTCACCACCCGGAACGGATGCTCGACCTTCGCTCGCACGCTGGCCTTGTGCTGCTCCCAGCGCAGCCAGCGGCGTCGGTCGCGCGCGCTCTTCATCGCACGCAGCCTCGACGGCTTTTCCGCGATCAGGAAGGCGGCATCCGCGCCCCGCAGTTCCTCGCGCCTGTCCACCCCCGTGTAGCCACTGTCGCCGCAGATCGTGTCCTCGCGGCCGTGCAGCAGCCTGTGCGCCTGGGTGACGTCCGCCACGTTCGCTGCCGTGCACTCGACGTGGTGCACCAGGCCGGAAAACTCATCCACGCCGATGTGGGCCTTCATGCCGAAGTGCCACTGGTTGCCCTTCTTCGTCTGGTGCATTTCCGGATCGCGCGCGCCCTCGGCGTTCTTCGTTGAACTCGGTGCGGCGATGATCGTGGCATCGACGATCGTGCCCGCACGCAGGCTCAGACCACGACGCATCAGGTGCGCGTTGACCCGCTCGAAGATCGACCGCGCCAGGCCGTGCGTCTCCAGCAGCCGGCGGAAGTTGAGGATCGTCGTCTCATCGGGGATGTCCGACAGGCCGCCGATCCGGGCGAAACGTCGCATTACCGCCGTGTCGTAGAGCGCCTCTTCCATCGCCGGGTCGCTCAACGCATACCACTGCTGCAGGAAGTGGATGCGCAGCATCGTCTCAAGCGCATACGGCTGGCGGCCCGGGCGACCCGTCTTCGGATAGTGCGGCTCGATCAGCGCCAGCAGCGCCTTCCACGGCACCCCCTGCTCCATCTCCGCCAGGAACACCTCCCGCCGCGTGCGCTTGCGCTGGCCCAGGTCCTCGGCATCACCGAACGTCAGCTGCATCGAATGTCCACCACGAATGCAATGCGACATTCTCGCGCGGATCGGGGGAGTTGTTCAGAGCTTCCCTAGGGAGCCGGAGTGGAAGCCGTCATGGTCTGGCTAAGCAGCGCTGTCAGTTGTTCCACTGAGGGCCAATTACGATGAGCCACAGCTGGGCAGATGCAAGCGGCCGGTAAGCAAACGTTGCAACTATGCCCGCTCACGAGGCGACAACCGGTCGCTTACGCGCTGCAACCGCGGGGAGACGGCGAGCACGCTTCTTGCGGACAGTGAAATGAGTGGCTTAGCCAAATTATTGGGGCTTTATGTGGCACTTCAATAATTGGCGGAGCCGCCACGCAAGCGTGGTTTTCTAGCGCCGCGGATCGCTAACGTGGAGTGAGGGTAATCCCCCCGCCAGTTAGCTGACGCCAGAAGTGGAATTTTCTCGTAGTCTGACCCGAGGAGGTTCCATGAAGAAGTCCCGCTTCACCGACAGCCAGATCATTGCCGTGCTCAAGCA
>SCUY01000279.1 GCA_004322525.1 Lysobacter sp.
GAATCCGGTGATCGGCTACGAGAAGGCGGCGGCGATCGCGAAGCAGGCCTACAAGGAAGGCCGGCCTGTGCTCGATGTGGCGACGGAAGCGACGGGGATGGCGCGCGAGGAACTGAGGCGCCTGCTTGATCCCGCCCTGCTGACACAGGGCGGGATCCGGTCCGGATCAACGGGCAGCTGAGGGCTGGCTGCTGTTCTGGTTCGAGGTGGCCTGTGTCCCCGCCTCGACCGAGCCACGCACGGCGCTACGGATGCCTTCGCGTATCTCGCCGCGTATCTGCTGTTGGACTTCCGCGCGCTCGGCAGCAGTCGTCGTGGTGGCGTTGCCGTTACCACGGCGCTTGTCGCAATCATCGATGTCGCTCGCCTTCAGCGTCGCATAGGGGGCGAACTGGGGCACCGCCACGGCCAGCTGTTGCTGAAGCTCATGTACCGGCCGCAGCTGCCTGCATAACTGCATCGCCTGCGCCTCGATCTTTCCCGCCTGTGCATTGATGTTTTTGTCGATCTGGTCCGGATTGCCGCTCATCAGCCCCTTGAACACTTCACCGATGGCCTGCCCACCCAGATCGGCGCCCTGCACGCCGAGCGCCATTCCGCTTTCCGCGACGGTCATGATCGCTTGCCTGTATTGCACCAGCATCGTGTGCTGCGCCGCGTTCACCGGCACCGGCTTGCCATCGATCAGCAGTTCGCCCGACGGCGTGAGCTCTGCATCGGGACGGGTGTCCGCCGGATCCTTGTGGCCCACGCGGGCAAAGACGTTGCGGTGTTCGCCCGAAAAGAACTGTCCATTGAGGTTGATGTTCTCCTTGGCCAGCTTGACTTTCGCATCGCCGATGGCACCTGCCACCATCCGGCCGAGCGCCGTTTGCGGCGCAGCGCCCGGTGCGGCCTGGGTCGATGGCGCCTGCGATGGCGCTGGTTTCTGGCTGCAACCGGCCAATGTCGAAACCACGGCCAGGGCGGCGAGGATAGGTACTGAAATTTTCATGGGATTCCCTTGCTCAGGACAGAAGGATCGGAGCTTCGGATGCAGCGGCGTTCTCAGCCCTCGTCCCGCCAGCGGCGCAGGCGGATGGCAGCGAGGATCATCGCGACACCTGCCACCACGCCGATCCACAGGTCGGCAGTACCGGCGATGGACCAGTTGTTCATCACGTCCACCACGTTGGCGATGTCTTCAGGCCCCTGCATGCGGCCGACCGACGACTCCAGATGCGGCATCCAGGTGGCGGGGAACACGCTCAGCAGTCCGCGGTAGGCGACGACGTACCACAGGCGGCCGACGTTGTAGCCCATGCCGAGCACCACATTCGCGAAGCTGATCAGCGCGCAACCCAGGACCGGGATCATCACCGCCCAGAGGAAGGGCTTGGAGCGCGATGCCGCGGAGCAGAACATCAGCCAGCCGACCGCCGGGAGGGCCCAGAGGGCGTACAGCGGGACCATCGCGATGACACTGCCGATCAGCTTGAGAGGATGCGAGTAGGTGAAGATGCCGCTCGCGCCGGGCAGCCCGTTCACCGTGGTGGTCACCGCTGCGATCACCCAGGTGGCGATGCCTACGAGCAGGCCGATACCGATGGCGAGGATCGGCGCGAGCGCGAGGGCCCAGGCGACCTTGGCGCCCACCGTGCTGGCGTCGGACACAGGTAATGACTTCCAGAACAGTACGCTGCGGTCGCGACGGTCGTCGTAGAGCGAGCCGAGGGAGTAGAAGAACACCACGAAGCCGAGAACGATCAGGGTGATCCCGACACCGCCGAGAAGCGCGACGTCGCCGGCACCGCCCAGCGCCCGGGCGATCTCGTCCGGTTTCGTGTTGGAGATGTTGATCTCGTTCATGTGCCGCTGCTTGAGGATGCTTCCGCCGATCGCTCCAAGCAGGGTGAACAGCAGCGAGATACCGCCGGCGATCAGTGGCGCCCAGAAAAAGCCGCCCTTGTGCTCCCAGAATTCGCGCCGCAACAGCAGCTTGAACTTGTGCGTCGCATGGGGAGCCGCAACGGGTGCGCGGGGCAGGGTGTCGGTCATCGTATTCATGCGTAGGTCCCCTTCATGGTGGCCACGAACAGATCGGCCAGGCCGGGCGTGCGGGTTTCACCGAATTGCGCGAGCTGCCCGGCAGGCGTGCCGTCAAACAGCATCACCGTCTTGCCGAACGGCAACGCGCGTTCGTCGATCGGCGCAAGTGCGCGGGCAGCTTCGAGATGCGGCGCGTCGACCAGCACTTCCGTGTAGCGGTCGCCGAGCGTGTCCATCGAGGCATCGAGCGAGATGCGGCCGTCGCGGATGAACAGCACGTCGGTGAGGATGTGCTCGATCTCCTCCACCTGGTGGGTGGTGACGATGATGGTCTTCTCTTCGTCGAAGTAGTCCTCCAGCAGGCGCTGGTAGAACTGCTTGCGATAGAGTATGTCCAGGCCGAGCGTGGGCTCGTCGAGCACCAGCAGCTTGGCGTCGATCGCCATCACCAGCGCCAGGTGCAGCTGCACGATCATGCCCTTCGACATCTCGCGCACTTTCAGGTTCGGCTTGAGCTGCGTGCCGGCGAGGAAGCGCTCGCAGCGCGCCATGTCGAAGCGCGGGTGCACGCCGGCAACGAACTCGATCGCCTCCTTGACCTTGATCCAGCGCGGCAGCACCGCGACGTCGGCGATGAAGCAGACGTCCTGCATCAATTCGTCGCGCTGGCTGCGCGGGTCGCGCCCGAGCACGGACATCTCGCCCTCGAAGGGGATCAGCCCGAGCATCGCCTTGAGCGCGGTGGTCTTGCCTGCACCGTTGGGCCCGATCAGCCCGACGATGCGGCCGGCGGGAATCTCGAAGGTGGTGCCGTCGAGCGCGAGCTTGTTCTTGTAGGCCTTGCGGAGGCCGCGGGCGCGGACCACCGGGGCGGACGCATCAGCTATCCGGGCATTCATTGCACGCCTCCCTTGCTGTCGCCGTCAGCGAGCAGGTCCTGCAGCTTCAGGCCCAGGCGGGCGATGCGTTCCATGACCAGTGGCCATTCCTCGCGCAGGAACCGGTCGCGTTCGTTGATCAGCAATTTCTTCGCGGCTTCTTCAGTGACGTACATGCCAAGTCCTCGGCGTTTTTCGACCAATGCTTCGTCCGCGAGCTCCTGGTAGGCGCGCGAGACGGTGATGGGATTGAGCTGGTATTCCGCGGCGACCTGCCGAACGGATGGCAGTGCGTCGCCGGGTTTCAGGAGACCGTCGAGCATCATCGCGATGACGCGCTCCTTCAGCTGGCGGTAGATGGGAGCGCCGTCGCTCCATTGGATGGGAGCCATGGGATCAGCCTCGCGAGACGAACGAGAAATAGGGCATCGCCATCAGGTGGCGGATGCGCATGGACTTGCGCGGACGGCGCGGGGCGTCGGAAACGCTGTCCGCGTGCGTGTCCGCAAGGCCGGTGGAAATGGCCAGCCCGGCATTGCCTGGCTCGCTTGAGGGCGACGGGATCGCCGGGGCCGATACCAGCGCGAACACGCCGGTAGTGGTTATCGCAGATGCCAGGATCAGGGCATTCAGGCTGTTGCGGAGCTTGCGGAACATGGCAGGCCTCCTCGTTGGTGGACCAGTGTTGTAGGCAACTATAACACCAAATTGCCAAGGGTCAACTCCGGGAAGGCCAACTGATGGCACAGGAAGCAGGCAGCCGATGAACGGGCGTCGCCGCGGTGCGATTGCCGGGCTCACGCCGGGCCGCGACAATACGCGCCCGCGCCGCCCGGTCGGCGCCGCCAGGAGCGTCTGCATGAATCTGTTCGCACGCGGTTTCGCCGCGCTGCTCGTCTCGGTTACCGCATTTGCGGCCACTGCCGCGACGAAGCCCAAGGCGCCACGTGGAGCATCCGTGAGCGGCTCGACACAGTCCGCGGTAACGACACCGCAGCGGGAAAAAATCAGCTATGTGGTGGGTTTCGACATTGCGCAGTCGATCGCGCCGGTGGCGCCCGACCTCGACATGGCCGCGTTCGAGCGCGCTATCCGCAATGCTTTCGCAGGCCAGAAGCCGCTGCTGACGGAGGCTCAGGGGAAGGTCGTCGGCCAGGCGCTCATGCAGCGGATCGGCACACGCAAAGGGCAGGCCCCTGCGGGAACGAAGGCCCCGGAAGTGTCCAGGCAGGACGTGGGCTACCTCGTCGGCGCGGACATCGGGCGCTCGCTTGCGCCGATCAAGGACGAAGTCGACCTGGCGCTCGTGCTGCAGTCGATATCCGCCTCCTTTGCCGGCCGTCCGGCACGGATGGACGAAGCCACGCGCAATGCGGTGCGCGAGCAGTTCATCCGCGAGCTGCAGGCGAAGCAACAGGCGCGCGCCGCGGCGATGGCGACGACGAACCAGCAGCAGGGTTCGAAATTCCTCGCCGAGAACAAGGCCAAGACGGGCGTGTTCACCACGCCGTCCGGTCTCCAGTACATGGTCTTGCGTCAGGGTGCCGGCATCCGCCCGAAGCCATCCGACCGCGTCCGCGTCAATTACCAGGGAGCGCTGCTCGACGGCACCGTGTTCGACAGCTCCTACGAACGCGGCCAGCCGGTCGACTTCATGCTCAACCAGGTCATCCCGGGGTGGACGGAAGGCCTCGCCATGATGCCGGTGGGCGCCAAGTACCGTTTCTGGATTCCCTCGTCGCTCGGTTACGGTGAGAAGGGCGCGGGTGACAGAATCGGTCCGAACGCGACGCTCGTCTTCGATGTCGAACTACTCGCCATTTCCCAGTAACCCTGCGGTCCTGCTCCGCCCTACAGAGGCTTTTCCCATGACACGATTCACGCCGCGCACCCTCGCGCTGGGCGCACTGGTCGCCGTTCTCGCGACCGGCTGCAACAAGAGCGCCACCGATACCAAGCCAGCGGCCGATGCCGCGAAGGATCCGAAAGCGATCCCGGGCCTGGCGACCGACAAGCAGCGCGCGGGCTACGTGCTCGGCATGGAGATCGGCCAGTCGCTCAAGCCCATCAAGGACGAGGTGGATATCGCGTCGGTCGAGAAAGCCATCCGCACCACGCTCGATGGCGGCAAGCCGCTGATGGACGAGAAGCAGGCGCAGGAAACGCGCGAGGCTTTCATGCAGAAAGTGCAGGCCAAGCGCATGGCGGAGCAGATGGCCGCCGCGGGCAAGAACCTGCAGGCTGGCAAGGACTTCCTCGCCAGGAACGGCAAGGTCGCAGGCGTCACCACCACGCCGTCGGGCCTGCAGTATCAGGTGCTCAAGGCGGGCAACGGCCCGAAGCCGGGCGCGAATGATGTCGTGACGGTGCATTACCAGGGCACGCTGCTCGATGGCACCAAGTTCGACAGTTCCTACGACCGTGGCCAGCCGGCGCAGATCCCGCTGGGCCAGGTGGTGCCGGGCTGGCGCGAGGGCATCCAGCTGATGCCGGTTGGCAGCAAGTACCGCCTGTGGATCCCCGCTGGTCTGGGGTATGGGGAAGCCGGCACTCCAGGCGGGCCGATCCCGCCCAATTCGACGCTGGTCTTCGACGTCGAGCTGCTCGGCATCGGCAAGCCAGGCGCGGCGCCAGCGGGACGACCGGCGGGCTGAGCCTGCCGGGAACGCTCCATGCGCGTCACCATCTTTGGCACCGGCTACGTCGGCCTGGTCACGGGAACGTGTCTGGCCGACGTGGGCCATGACGTGATCTGCGTTGATGTCGACGCGGCGAAGGTCGCTGCGCTCAACGATGGTCGCGTGCCGATCTTCGAACCCGGCCTGGCCCCGATGGTGCGCAGCAACCATGCGGCCGGCCGCCTGCGTTTCACCACCGATGCGGGCGATGCGGTCGCGCATGGCGAGATCCATTTCATCGCAGTGGGCACGCCGCCCGGCGAAGACGGCAGCGCCGATCTGCAATACGTATTGCAGGTCGCCCGCACCATCGGCCAGCACCTCGAGCGGCCCGGAATCATCGTCAACAAATCGACGGTGCCGGTCGGTACCGCCGACCGCGTGCGCGAGACGATCGCCGCCGAACTGGCGACCCGTGAAGTCACGCTCGACTTCGGCGTCGCATCGAATCCGGAGTTCCTCAAGGAAGGGGATGCGGTCAACGACTTCATGCGGCCCGACCGCATCGTCGTTGGCGCGACGGAGCCATTCGTTATTGAACGCCTGAAACGGCTCTACGCACCGTTCAACCGCAATCACGAGCGCATCGTGGTGATGGACGTGCGCTCGGCGGAACTCACCAAGTACGCCGCGAACGCCATGCTGGCGACCAAGATCAGTTTCATGAACGAGATGGCCAACATCGCCGAGCGCGTAGGGGCCGATATCGAGATGGTCAGGCAGGGCATCGGTTCGGATCCACGCATCGGCTGGCACTTCATCTATCCGGGCGCTGGCTACGGCGGCTCGTGTTTCCCGAAGGATGTGCAGGCCCTCGCACGCACTGCCGAGCAGGCGGGTTACGACGCCGAACTGCTGCGTTCGGTCGAGGCCGTCAACCGGCGGCAGAAGAGCCACCTGTTCGAACTCATCCAGGCCCATTTCGACGGTGGCGTCGCGGGCAGAACGTTCGCCCTGTGGGGTCTCGCCTTCAAGCCCAATACCGACGACATGCGCGAAGCATCAAGCCGGACATTGCTGCAGCATCTGTGGGATGCCGGTGCCCGGGTGCGGGCCTATGACCCGGAAGCGCGTCGCGAAGCCGAGCATATTTTCGGTGATCGCGACGACCTCGTGCTCTGCGACAGCGCGCATGCCGCGCTCGTCGATGCCGATGCGCTCGTGGTGGTCACCGAGTGGAAGCAGTTCCGCAGCCCGGATTTCAGCCGGATCCGCGCGGCGCTGCGCGATGCGGTGATCTTCGACGGCCGCAACATATACCACCCGGACGAAGTGGAGTCGGCCGGTCTGGCGTATTACGGGATCGGCCGCGGCCGCTCGGTTCGCGCATGAGTGATGCCACGCTGGACGATCGCCTGGTGGAGTTGGAGACACGGCTCTCCTTCCAGGAGCATTCCCTGCTGGAGCTCAGCGATTCCGTCGCCGACCTGCGCGGCGAAAATGCGCGACTCGTGCTGGTGCTGCGGCGCGCACTCGACGAACTGCAGCAGGTGCGTGCCGGACTGTCCACCGACCTTGCCGGCGATCCCTCGCTGGAACCGCCGCCGCCCCATTACTGACCG
>SCUY01000280.1 GCA_004322525.1 Lysobacter sp.
GCGATGATTCGGGGCTGTGCGTCGATGTGCTCGGTGGCGCACCCGGGCTGTATTCGGCCCGTTACGCCGGGCCGGAAGGTAACGCCCAGGCCAACATCGCGAAACTTCTCGAGGCGCTCCGCGGCCTACCGCAGAACGGTCGCGGTGCGCACTTCCACGCAAGCCTCGTGCTGCTGCGTCATGCGGAGGATCCGCAGCCGCTGATAGGCGAAGGGCGCTGGTACGGGCACATCCTGGACGCGCCGCGGGGTGACGCCGGCTTCGGCTACGACCCGGTCTTTCTGGATCCGCAGAGCGGACGAAGCGCTGCCGAACTGGAGCCGCAGGTGAAGGCCGAGCGCAGCCATCGCGGGCGGGCTGTCAGCGCGCTGCGGGCACTGATCGATGCGTCGGGTGGGTTGCGATGAGAGCGGGCGACACACTGCGTCTTGGCTGGCGCGCGCATCCCTGGGCCGCGGTCGCGTATGCCATGGCGATCGCCATCGTCACGCTGCTCGCCCTGCGCCTTGGGGGGCCGGTGGTCGCGGGCATCGTCGCTGCGCTCGGCTTGCTCATCGCGCTTCCCGCGCTGCAGGGCGCCTGGCTCGATGGCCCGCTGCTGTGCCTGCGCGACATCCATTCCCGTGGCCTGCGCCATGCGCTGCATGCACGTTCGGTCGATGCGCTGCAGTTCCGCCGGATGCACGGACCGCTGCGCCTGCGGCTCGAATGCGGCGGCATTGCTGCCGACACCACGCTGGTGCTCTGCGGCCCCGATCCTGGCCATGCCACATTCCGGGCGATCCTGCTGTGGCTCATCGTGCATGGCCGCCGCCGCGTGCACGTGGACACCTGCCTGCTCGACGCACTGGCCGTGATACCCGAGCATGCCGGGGCGGGATCGCCGCATGACGCCAGCCACGCATGAGCCTCACTACTCCGCCGCTCTCGCTCTACGTGCATGTGCCCTGGTGCGTCCGCAAGTGCCCCTACTGCGATTTCAATTCCCACGAAGGCCGCGGTGAATTGCCACTCGCGCGCTATGTCGATGCACTCATCGCCGATCTGGATCACGACCTGCCCCTGGTCTGGGGGCGCACCGTGCAGACCGTATTCTTCGGCGGCGGCACGCCCAGCCTGATGCCGGCCGATCTGGTCGATCGTTTCCTGCAACAGGCCAGCAGCCGCCTGCGCTTTGCGCCGGGTTGCGAGATCACGCTGGAGGCCAATCCCGGCACTGCCGAGTTCGGACACCTGGCCGGCTATCGCGCCGCCGGGGTCAACCGCCTGAGTTTCGGCATCCAGAGTTTCGACGACGGCTGCCTGGCGCGCCTTGGCCGCATCCATGACGCGGCGCAGGCGATCGATGCCGTCCGCCAGGCGCAGGACACAGGCTTCGACAATCTCAACCTCGACCTCATGTATGCGCTGCCGGGACAGGATCTGGCGATGGCCCTACGCGACATCGAACAGGCGATTTCCCTTGCGCCGGCGCACATCAGTCATTACCAGTTGACGCTCGAACCCAACACCGTCTTCGCGTCCCGACCACCGAAAGCCCTGCCGGACGATGACCTCGCCTGGGACATGCAGGAGCATTGCCAGGCCCGTCTGGCTCATGCTGCCTACAGCCACTACGAGACCAGTGCCTACGCGCGTGATGGGCGGTATTGCGCGCACAACCTCAATTACTGGCGCTTCGGCGACTATCTCGGCATCGGCGCCGGTGCGCACGGAAAGGTCAGCCTCGGCGCGCAGCAGACACTCCTGCGACGCTGGAAACACAAGCACCCCACGCGCTATCTCGATACCGCCGGCACCGCCGCCGCGCTCGGTGGTGATGAGATGATTGAACCGGCACGTCGCCCGTTCGAGTTCATGTTGAATGCCCTGCGCCTGCACGAAGGCTATGCCTGGTCGATGTTCGAAGCGCGCACCGGCCTGCCTCGCAGCGCGGTCGCCGTGCCCGTCTCGCAGGCCATTGCACGTGGCTGGCTGATCGATGACGGCATGCGTGTCATGCCCACCGAATCCGGGCGCCGCTTCACCAACGACGTGCTGGAACTATTCCTCGATACGCCGGTCTTGGCTGACATCGGGGGCTAGGCGTGTTTATATCCCCGCACTCGACGGGGAAATGCAATGTCGATGCCGTTTCCACCCAGTACGCGGATTCCAGCCGCGCCGGCGCTTGCCGGTGCCGGGCTGCCACGGCGCGTGCGCGAGGCGCTGGAGATGGTGCATGGCCTGGTCTTTGAACTGGTCGTCGAGCCGTTCGACCGGGTGATCCCGGAGCTGGAATCGCGGCTGTCGAACGTGCAGGACCGCGGCGCGCAGCACAGCGTATCGCTCGCCTACATCGACCAGGTGCAGCTTCTGCAACTACGCCAGGCCGGTTTCATCGCCGGCTTCATGCAACGGATCGACGAGGAACTCGCTCAGTTGCGCGCACAAGTGTCCGGCCCGCTGTCGATGGCCGAATCCGCCTCTCCCATTCCCAGTTTCACTGAACTGCGGCTGGTCGAAGAAGACGAGACCGATGAAGTGGTCGAGGTGCGCACCATCGCCTTGCGGCATGAATCCCGCGCGGCATTGCCACTGCAGTTGCTCTGCCAGCGGTTCGGCGTGCTGGCCGCGTCGCCGGCCTTCGAGCCGGGGCGGCTCCCGGTCGGCCCGCAGCGCCTGTGCGAGTTGATGCTGGGCGCCGGCGAGGCCAATGGCTTCGGGCTGAACCTGCGGGTCGCGCTGCTGCATGAATTCGACCGGCGCGTGCTCGTGGAATACCAGGGCATTGCTGAGGCCCTGAACGGCTTGCTGTCGCGCCTCGGCATCATGCCGGGGCTGTCCTACGTTCCCCTTCGTTCGCGGCCACGGACAGCCAGTACCGAACCCGTACTGACTGCCGCCGAGCGGCCGCACACCGGCTGGACCAGTGCCCCTGCCGGTGATACCGACACCACGACCTTCCAGCTGCTGCAGGAGCTGCTCTCGTCGCGACGCCGTGCGTCCGACCGCTTCCGCGGCACGGCGACGCTCGGCCGCCCACGGGAAGAACTCGATACGTCCGCGGTGGTCGGCCTGCTCGACGACCCCGAGGCCTCGCGCCAGCCCGCGGACTTCCAGGCACTGCGGCAGTGGCTGCTGCTGCGCGCACGCCAGCAGCGCGGCGAAGCGATGTCGCTCGCGCCGCAGGATGCCGACACATTCGAACTGCTCGGCCTGATGTATGCACATCTCGCCCAGCAGCTGCGACACGGCAGCCCCGCCGCCGGCATGCTCGACCAGCTGCGCCTGCCGCTGTTGAAGACGGCATTGCGGGATCCGGGCTTCTTCGTGCGCAGCGGGCATCCAGCCCGTGAGGTGCTCAATGCCGTCGCCGAATCCGGTGCGGCCTGGCAGGCCCCTGAGGATGTCGATCCCCAGCTGTTGATCCACCTGCAGCGCACGGTCGATGACGTGGCCCGCCCGCAGGAGGATGTCGACAACGCCTTCCGTACCGCGGTCCACACCCTGGAGCCGCAATTCCAGGCCTTCGCCCGGCGCTCGGAGATCAGCGAACGTCGAAACGTCGAAGCCGCCCGCGGCAAGGAAAAGCTCGCCATCGCGAGGCAACGTGCCGCGCAGGTGATCGAGGACGCCCTGAAGGGCATCCGTCTCCCGCTTTTCCATCGCAACATGCTGCGACAGGCATGGGCCGATGTGCTCACCCTCGGCCACCTGCGTTACGGCGATGACAGTGGGGATTGGCGGGGCCTCGTCGAGGCGACGACCGAACTGGTACGTGCCGGCAGCGGGCTGGCCACGGCCCCACCGGAGCTGTCGCCACAGGTCGAGCAATGGCTGGTCACCGTGGGCTACCACGCCGACGATGCCGGCCGCATCGCCCGCATCCTCACGGCCACCGTGCATGCGGAGGACGATGAAGCAGCCACGCGCACCGAACTCGCCATGCGGCTCAAATCCCGCGCGCGCCTGGGCGAGGATGCCCTGCCCGACGAGTCCCGGCTACCACCACGGACCGATGCGGAGCAGGTGCATTTCCAGCGCCTGCGCACGCTGCCGTTCGGCACGTGGATGGAGTTCAACGAGCCGGAAGGCGATGTCGTCCGTCGACGCATGTCGTGGTCGAGCCCGGTGACGGGAAGCGTGCTGTTCGTCAACCAGAGGGGTCAGCGCGTAGGCGAATCGACACTCGATGCACTGTCGCGCCAGATGGCTGCGGGAACAGCGCGTGTGGTGACCGCAGCGGATGGCCGGCTTATCGACCGCGCCTGGCGCGCGGCGCTGCAGTCACTGCGTTCGCTGGTGGGTACACGCAGCAATGATGTATCCACGCCGGAGGCCGGCCCGTGAATGCGCGCAGCGAGGAATCACGGCGAAGCCGGCGCCGACGCGTCAACGGCCGCATCGAAGTCGTCGATGCGATGACCGAGCAGGTTGTCGGCCAGGTTGGCAATGTCTCTGAAAGCGGCCTGCTGATGCTCGCCCATGTTCCGCTCTCGGAAGACTGCCTCTACCAGCTGCGCTTCGCGCTGCCGGACCTGTTCGACCGCTACTCGCCCGTCGATGTCGGGGTGCATGTGCTGTGGAAAAATGCAGCGGCGGCGGCGGGACAGGCGTGGGTCGGCGTGCGCTTCCTGTCGATCGACGAAGGCAGCCTGGATCGGCTGCGCGCGTGGATCGACGCCCCGGACGCGCACTACGTCTAGCTGGCAGGCAGGTACATCGCCGCCGGTTCCGGCCGGTGCAGCGCATAGCCCTGCGCATGGTCCACACCGATCTCGGCCAGCGCGCGGATCAGTTCCTCGCTGTCCACCCACTCGGCGATGACGCTCATTCCACGCTGGTGGCCGATGTCGGTCACCGCGCGCACGATGGCATGGCTCATCGGATCACTCAGCATGTCCTGCACGAAGCTGCCGTCGATCTTGATGATGTCAACGGGCAGGTTCTTCAAGTAACCGAACGACGACATGCCGACGCCGAAATCGTCGAGCGCAACGCGGCAGCCGGCCTGGCGCAGCCTGCTCACGAAGCGCGACACCTGCGAGAGATGGCGTACCGCGACCGTCTCGGTGATCTCGAAGCACAGCCGTCCGGGTTCGATGTCGTGCTTGCGGATCAGCGAGAGGATAAGGTCGACCAGCGTCTCATCCTCGATGCTCGCACCGGAAAGATTGATCGCCGCGAAACGCAGGCCGACACCTTCGGGATGCAGCTTGTCGAGGTTCGCCAGCGTCTGCTGGATTACCCAGCGATCGATGGCGGGCATCAAGCCATAGCGTTCAGCCGCCGGAATGAACGCGCCCGGCGGCACGATGCGGCCGTTCTCGTCGAGCAGCCGCAGCAGGACTTCCAGGCGCGTGCCGCCCGCCAGTTCCAACAGAGGCCTTACCTCCTGGTAATAGAGCCGCAGCCGCCCCTCCTCCATTGCAGTGCGTAGCCGCTGCGCCCATTCCATTTCGGTACGGCGCCGCGCCGCCGCGTCATCGGCCCGGGTATAGAAATGCACCCGGTTGCGGCCGTTTTCCTTGGCGATGTAACAGGCCGAGTCCGCCTGTGCCATCAGGTCCTTCAGGTTGCTGGTTTCAGGCTCGATCAAAACGCCGCCGATACTGGCGGTAATGCCGTAACTGCTGTTTTCCCAGACAAACCTGTATCCATCGATGTGCTGTCGCAGCCGCTCCGCCACGAGCCGGGCACCGGCTTCGTCATGCACGTCGGAAGCCAGCACGCCGAATTCATCGCCCCCCAGGCGTGCGAGCACATCAGCACCGCGCAGCTGTTCGCGCATGATGCCGGCCAGCTGCGCCAGCAGCTGGTCCCCCGCGGCATGACCCGAGGTGTCGTTGATCAGCTTGAACTGGTCGAGATCGATGTACAGCAGCGCGCAGGCCGGGCCACCGGTCGCCGCCTGCGCGATGGTGCGCTCGAGACGACGCTCGAACTCGCGCCGGTTCATCAGTTCGGTCAGCGCGTCATGGCTCGCCTGATAGGTCAGCAGCTCGGTCAATTGGCGCTGCTGGGAGATATCGGTGGCCACCATCAGCTTCTTCGCGCCCCCACCGATCTGCACCCGCGCGATCGAGACACTCGCCCAGAAGCGGTCGCCATTCGTGCTGTGCAGCAGGCATTCCACGCCTTCCCATGCGATGTCGAGCTGTTGCAGCTCGGAACGCTGGTGCGGGTCGGCGAACAGGGACTCCAGGGTGACGTCGTCCACGCGGGAACCCAGCCGTGTGCGCGCCGCATGATTGGCATAGCGCACACGCCCGGTGTCCTCCTGCACCAGCAGGACCAGCGCGGGAAGCATTTCGTTCACGGCGCGGAAGCGTTGCTCGCTTTCACGGTAGCGACGGCTCATCGCCTCGCCGATCTCCATCGCGCGGCGACGCGCTGTCGCCAGCGAAGCAACCCACAGCGCGAGCAGCAGGCTGCCAGCACCGCCGGCGATAAGGATCGGCAGCAATGCCGCGAAGTCGCGCGTCTGGTGCCGTGCATCGTGGATGGAGACGAGCCAGCGGCGGGAAGCAAAGTCGAGCCCACGTTCGAAGTGGGCGCCGCTGCTGGCCGGATGGAGCCCGGAGTGCGAGTCGAAGACGAGCGTGGCGGGAGTTGCCGTGACGTCCACCACACGCAGATGCAGGCCATCACGCCATTGGGAGGGAAACACCTCCCCGGCCATTGTCGAAATGCGGAACGAGGTCGCCACCGAGCCGGTGAAACGACGCCGGCGTTCGGCCGCATCACGCGGCGCGGGGCCGGGCGTAAATACCGGCAGCCGCAGCAGCAGGCCGTCGGCGGGATGATCCGCCGCATCCTGCACCAGCCGGAAGGGTGCGGACATCACCGGCTGGTCGGCATCGCGCGCGGCATACAGCGCCGCGAGGTTGGCCGGCTGCGTGCGTACATCGAGCCCGAGCACACGAGCATTGCCTTCGCGCGGCGCGACCAGCAGGGTGGGAAAGTGTTCGCCGTCGGGCCCGTTGCGACGCTCCGAAAAGACCAGGGCCTGCAGACCCGGCAAGCGTTCGCGCAGGGCGAGGTTGGTATAGACGCGCTCGAATTCCGCCGCCGTGACCGGCGTGGCGAGGAAGCTCGACTGCACCGCGCGCAA
Source organism: Lysobacter sp. (assembly GCA_004322525.1). Lineage (GTDB taxonomy): Bacteria > Pseudomonadota > Gammaproteobacteria > Xanthomonadales > Xanthomonadaceae > Cognatilysobacter. The sequence continues at coordinate 7,097 of SCUY01000280.1, forward strand.
GGCGAGCTCGAAGTCACGCAGCTGCCCACGCAGTGCCGTGTATTCGCTCTGCGCAAGCGCCATCAGGTGGCGGCGGTTCTCGGCGTCCATGCGTTGCTGCTGCCAGGCGGCGAGAGCCGCTGTCGCCGCGAGCCCGGCAACCAGCGCAAGCAGGCTGAGCAGCCACGGAGCCAGGCCGAGCGGCAGGCCCGCCGGCTCGAGCAACTCCGCAGGCGATCGGTCAGAATCCATGCGAACCCTCCGGATGCCCGCCATGCAAGCCTACGACCCCGCGCCCCTGTATGCCGGACATCTGCACACACTTGCGAAGCGTGCGGATATCGCGCTCGAGCGGGGCGGCTTCGATCATCTGGTCGTGCCCAGCGGCACACTGCGCCACCAGGTCTTCGATGACCGTGAATACGCCTATGCGGTGAACCCGCAGTTCAAGGCCTGGGTGCCACTGACGCGCACACCGGGCAGCTGGATCACGTATACGCCGGGGCAGCGGCCGAAACTGATCTACCTGCAGCCGCGGGACTACTGGCATGTGGTGCCCCAGGCTCCGGGAGGATGGTGGGCCGACCATTTCGACGTCATTGTCATCCGCTCCCCGGAAGATGCCCTGCCCCACCTGCCTCCCTCTAGCAGGAGCGCGATTCTCGGCGAAGCGCAGAGCGCACTGGGCGATTATGCGCCGAACAATCCGGCTGCGGTGCTCGCCTTTCTTGACTTCCATCGCGCATTCAAAACGCCGTACGAGATCGCGATGATGCGGGCCGCGAGCGCGATCGGTGCGCAGGCGCATCGCGCTGCCGAAGCGGCATTCCGCCAGGGCCTGTCGGAATTCGACATCCACATGGCGTATTGCGCCGCGGCACGACAGGACGCGAACGAACTGCCCTACGGCAACATCATCGCGCTCAACGAACACGGCGCGGTGCTGCACTACATGGAACTCGATCGCGACGCGCCGCCTGTCGCCCGCAGTTTCCTGATCGATGCCGGTGCCAGCCACGGAGGCTATGCCTGCGACATCACCCGGACTTTCTCGCGTGACAGGGGGGATGAATTCCAGTCACTTGTCGATGCGGTCGATACCGCTCAGCAGGTGCTGTGCGCGAAGGTGCGTCAAGGCGTCGATTACCGGCAGTTGCATCTCGAGGCGCATACGCTGCTCGCCCGCATCCTGTGCGACTTCGGCGTGGTGAAGGTCTCGCCCGAGGCGGCGGTGGCCACCGGTGTGAGCGCGACGTTTTTCCCGCATGGCCTGGGCCATGGCATTGGCTTGCAGGTGCATGACGTCGCCGGCTTCGCCGCTTCGGACACCGGCGGTACCATCCCCCGTCCCGACGGGCACCCCTTCCTGCGACTGACCCGCACGCTCGTGCCGGGCATGGTCGTCACCATCGAGCCGGGCCTCTACTTCATCGACATGCTGCTGGAGGAGCTGCGCGCCGGGCCACAGGCGGGCAGTGTCGACTGGGCGCGCGTCGATGCATTCCGCCCCTACGGCGGTATCCGCATCGAGGACGACGTGGCCTGCACCGATGACATGCCGCTCAACCTCACGCGCGAGGCGTTCTCCGCCGCGTGAGGGGTGCGCCGAGCTGCCCTACGAGGCCGCGAGTTCGACCGCCTTCATGCCCAGCCAGACGGCGAGCAGGCCCAGCACCACGCTCCCGAGCACATACGCGAAGGCGACCGCGGCATCTCCGCGTCGCAGCAGCAGCATGGTCTCCAGGCCGAACGCCGAGAACGTGGTGAAGCCACCGAGGAATCCGGTGATCAGCAGCAGACGTGTGGACGGGCCGAGCCATTCCGCCCGCCCAGCCATGCCTGCGAGCAGACCGATGGCCAGGCAGCCCAGCAGGTTCACCGCGAACGTGCCGTAGGGAAAACGCTGCTGCAGCGTCTGGTGGAGGATCCAGCCGCCGAGCAGATAGCGCGAGATCGAACCCAGGCCACCGCCCAGGCCAACGAGGAGGAGATTCGACATGCCGCCGAGTGTAGGGCCGCGATGCCCCGCCATGGCAGCCGCCGGCAGTTTCAGCCGCTCGGCTCCGGCACGAAACCGAGCGCAGCCGAATTGATGCAGTAACGCAGCCCGGTGGGAGCCGGGCCATCGGGGAACACGTGCCCCAGATGCGAGGCACAGGCCGCGCACTTCACCTCCACGCGCCGCATCCCGTGATCGGTGTCCTCGTGCTCGCTCACGGCCTCGGCTTTTACCGGGCGCGTATAGCTGGGCCATCCACTTCCCGAGTCGTACTTGTCGACGGAAAGGAACAGCGGTGCATGGCAGGCGACGCATAGATACGTCCCCGCCACCTTGTGGTTCCAGTACTGGCCAGTGAAGGCACGCTCGGTGGCCGAGCAGCGACAGACCGCGTACTGCTCCGGCGTGAGCTCGCTCCGCCATTGCTCGTCCGACTTCGCGATACCCGCCGTACCCGTATTTTCGATACTCATGTCACCTCCACTGTGGATGCCCGAGCATGCGCCACGGCCGGTTTGCCGCCCCGCTGTCGATCCGGCAAGCTAGCGACCCGACGCCCGACCGACGTCCCCGCCTCCCGGATGCCCCGCGTGCGAACGACTTTCCGCCTGCTCCCGTTATCGCTGTGCATTGCCATCGCACTCCCCGCCATGGCCGCCGACGATTCAGAGGACTGGAGCCTGTGTCCGCTCTATGACGCCGTGCCGGCCTTCCAGGAAGCCCCGGAGTCGGCCACCGGCAACTCCAAGACCCGTGTGCAGCAACCCACCGACATCGAAGGCGATGCGCTGCAGGGTGTCGAGAACGAGGACACGCTGGTCCAGGGCAATGTCCAGCTGCACCGGGGCGACCAGTTCCTCGGCACCGATCGGCTTACCTACAACCAGAAATCCGGCAATTACCGGGCCGATGGCAGTGTGCGTTACCAGGATGCCGGTATGCGCATCGTCGCGAAGAGCGCCGAAGGCAACCAGGACACCGACACCCACACGATCAACGACCTCCAGTACCAGCTGATGCGCCGCCGCGGCAATGGCGGCGCCGAGCAGATCAATCTGAAAGACGATTCGGGCTCACTCGTCGGTGCCACCTACTCGACCTGCGACCCCCGCCAGCGCGCGTGGGAGCTGCGTGCGAGCCGTATCGACATCGACATGGCCCGTGGCCGCGGCGTCGCGCGCAACGCGACCCTGCGCATCGGCCGCGTGCCGGTGCTGTACGTCCCCTGGTTCCCGTTCCCCACCGATGACCGGCGCCAGACCGGCCTGCTGTATCCGTCGATCTCCACGTCCAGCCGCAACGGCTTCGACTGGCGGCAGCCGATCTACCTGAACCTCGCGCCCAACTACGACGCCACGCTCTACCCCCGCATCATGACCAGCCGCGGCGTGCAGCTCGGCGGTGAATTCCGCTGGCTCTACGAACAGGGGCGCGGGGCGACGTCGGGCACCTGGATGCCGAAGGACAACCTGCCGGGCAAGCAGCCTGACCGCTATCTGCGCGACGTCGCCGGGAACCCCATCCCAGGCGCGAGGCTGCCCGATACCAATCGCGGGCAGTTCAACCTGGGGGCCATCCACACCTTCGGGCCGACCTGGTACAGCACCGCCAACGTGGGCTGGGTCAGCGACACCCATTACCTGGAGGACTTCAGCAACAGCCTCTACGGTGTCTCGAACTATTTCATCCGCAGCGAGGCGGGCGTGTTTGGCCAGGGGCGGTACTGGAATGCCGGCGTCTCGGCCGATTACAGCCAGCTGGCCGACTACACGCTGACCGAGAACAGCCTGCCCTACAACCGCCTTCCGCGCCTCTTCGGACACTGGGCCCAGCCCTTCGGCCGATGGCTCGAGGCGGGCGCCGATGTGGAAGCCGTCCGCTTCCAGCATGAAGCCGCGCGCGAGTTCGGCCGTTTCGGCGGCACGCGTTTCGATGCGAAACCCTACGTGGCCGCAAACTTCGAAGGCGCGAGCTGGTTCGTGCGGCCCAAGCTGGCATGGCGCCATACCGCCTACCAGCTCGACAGCGAATGGCGCGCGACCGCCGGCGCGACGTCGCTGACCCGCAGCGTTCCGGTCTCCTCGCTCGACGCGGGCATGTATTTCGACCGCAGCACCACCGTTCGCGGCGAGCGCTACCTGCAGACGCTCGAACCCCGTCTCTATTACCTGCGCGTGCCCTATCGCGACCAGAACGGCATCCCGCTGTTCGACACCGCGCCGATGACCTTCAGCTGGGGCCAGCTGTTCCGTGACAACCGCTATACCGGCCCGGATCGCCAGACCGATGCCGACCAGCTGACCATAGCCGCCACCACCCGCTTCATCGGCGAAGCGGATGGCCATGAGCGCCTGTCGGCCAGCCTGGGCCAGATCCTGTACTTCAAGGACAGCCGTGTCATCGTGCCCGGCGAATCACCGGTCGCCACCGGAAAATCGGCCTGGGTCGCCGAGGTGGGCTTCGCACCGACCGACCGCTGGGCCATCAACGGCGCCTACCAGTGGGATCCGAAGCTGCGCGGCCAGAACCTCGCCAGCATCCGGGCACGCTATCTCGTCGGCGACCGCGGCGTGGTCAACCTGGGTTATCGCTATCGTCGCAATACGAGTTACAACCCGGCCGTGCCCGGCAGCCTGCCGGACCTGGTCAAACAGGTCGATTTCTCCTTCCTGTATCCGATCAACGAAAACTGGAGCGTCGTCGGGCGCTACTACTACTCGCTGCTCGACCGGAAAGAACTGGAGACGATTGCCGGGGTCCAGTGGGAGAGTTGCTGCCTCGCGGTCCGCCTGGTGGGCCGCCGCTACCTGCGCAACCGCACGGGCGACCTGAACAACGCAATCCAACTGGAAGTTGAACTGAAGGGTCTGGGTTCGGCCGGGCAGAAGTCCGAGCGCGTTTTGCGCCGTGCTATTCTCGGATACGACCGGGACGACCTGTATCTCGTCCCGCCGCCTGCCGTGAATCGATCCGGCACCGGCGGCTCCCCCACTCTTCCCGACCCGAGCCCATGATGACTTCCCGCCCGATGAAGACGCTGCTCGCGTGCCTGCTGTCCGCCACGTTCGCCGCGCCGGCCGTCCTGCCACTGACGGCATTCGCGCAACAGGCCCAGGCACTCGACCGCATCGCGGCGATCGTGAACGAAGACGTCATTCTGCGTAGCGAACTCGACCGCGCCGTGACCAACATCCGCGCCCAGTACGCCGGCCGCGAAGCCCAGCTGCCGCCGCAGGATGTGCTGGAACGCCAGGTGCTCGAGCGCCTCGTGCTGGTCAAGCTGCAGGTCGCGCGCGCCGAGGAAACCGGCATCCGCGTCACCGACGAGGAGCTGGAGCAGGCTGTCGCCGGCCTCGCACAGCAGAACGGCGTGAGCATCGACCAGCTGCGCCAGCGGGTCACCGCGGACGGTTCGAGCTACGCCGAGTTCCGCCGTTCGGTTCGCGATGAGGTACTGATCCAGCGCCTGCGCCAGCGCTTCGCGCAGAGCCGGGTCAATGTCAGTGATGCCGAGATCGAGTCCGCATTGGCCGCTACCCAGGCCTCCGGCTCGCAGTACCGCCTGGCACACATTCTCGTGGCATTGCCCGAAGGCGCGACGCCCGAACAGATCGCCACTGCCGAGAAAAAGGTTGCCGGCGTCAAGGCGTTGATCGAAAAGGGCGAGATGGATTTCACCGCCGCGGCGGCCCGTTATTCGGACAGCCCGAACGCGCTTGAGGGCGGCGATCTGGGCTGGCGCAGCAGCGACGAGATCCCGGCCGCCTTCGCCCGTCTCGTCGGTGGCATGAAACCCGGCCAGGTCACCGAACCGATCCGCGGCCCCAGCGGCTTCCAGCTGCTCAAGCTGGTCGAGGTGCGCGACGCCGCGCAGGCCGCGCCACAGATGGTGACCGAGTACCACGCTCGCCACATCCTCGTGCGTGTCGATGACAAGGCGACCGACGAGCAGGCGCGCGCGCGCATCCAGACGATCGCTGCCCGCCTCGCTGGCGGCGCCGACTTCGCCGAAATGGCGAAGAAGGAATCGGCGGACCAGAGCTCGGTCGCCAAGGGCGGTGACATCGGCTGGTTCCCGGCCGACCGCTATGGCCCCGAATTCGCCCAGGCAATGAGTTCGTTGCAGGACGACCAGGTCTCCGCCCCGATCCGCACGCAGGCCGGCTGGCATATCGTCCAGCGCCTCGGCACTCGGCAGGTGAACGGCACCGACCAGACGCGTCGTGCGCAAGTCGCCGAGACGCTCGGCCGCCGCAAGCTCGAAGACGAGTGGAACCGCTTCCTGCGTGAACTGCGTGGCGAAGCCTACGTGGACGTACGGACCGGCACTGCGGCCGCGATGCCGGCCACGCCTGCGCCGCCTGCCACCGGCAGCTGAGTGTCTCCCGTCCGCCTCGCGCTGGTCCCGGGTGAGCCGGCCGGCGTCGGGCCGGAGCTGTGCATTCGACTTGCCCAGCGCGAACGCACCTGTTCGCTGGTCGCCTATGCCGACCGCGACGTCCTGATGGACGCCGCCGGGCACCTGGGCCTTCCCCTGAACATTGTTGACGACCCCGACACCGCCGACCGGCCGGGTACGCTCGCCCTGCATGCGGTGCGCAACGCAACACGCGCTTCCCCCGGGCGGCTCGACATTGCCAATGCACCCGCGGTCATCCGCGCACTGCGCGAGGCGGCGGACGACTGCCTTGCTGGCCGGGCCGGCGGGCTGCTGACCGGGCCGGTCCACAAGGGAATCATCAACCAGGCCGGCATTGTCTATACCGGAACCACTGAACTGCTTGCCCGGCACGCCGGGCGCGATGTCGTGATGATGCTCGGCCATGAAAGCCTGCGCGTCGCGCTGGTGACCACCCACCTGCCACTGCGCGCCGTCGCCGATGCGATCACACCCGAGCGCCTCGACCGGACGCTGCGCATCGTCCATGCATCGCTGCGCGACCTGTTCGGATTCGACCCGCCGCGGATCGCCGTACTCGGGCTGAATCCGCACGCCGGCGAGGATGGCCATTTGGGCCGGGAAGAGATCGACGTGATCGCGCCGGTGCTCGCACGGCTGCGCGGCGATGAAGGCTTCGCGCTGGCTGGCCCGCTGCCCGCCGATAGCGCCTTCCTGCCTGCGCGTCTGGCGGAGGTCGACGTGGTGGTCGCGATGTACCACGACCAGGGCCTGCCGGTGCTGAAGTACAGCGGCTTCGAGCGGGCGGTGAACATCACGCTCGGGCTGCCCTATCCGCGGGTCGCGGTGGATCACGGCACTGCGCTCGATCTCGCGGGCAGCGGTCGCGCGGATCCGTCGAGCCTGTTTGCCGCGGCCGACCTGTGCGAGCGTCTGGCTGCACGCCGACAGGGCCACGCGCCGGCCTGAAGCGCACCGGGCGATAATGCCGCATGCGCGAAACCAACCCGTTCACCGAGCCACCGAAAAAGCGGCTCGGCCAGCATTTTCTGCACGACCGCGCGGTGATCGCGAAGATCGTCCAGGCAGTGGATCCGCAACCAGGCGAGCACCTCGTCGAGATCGGCCCCGGGCAGGGCGCGATCACGTTCCCTCTGCTGGAACGGCATGGCGAGCTCACCGTCATCGAATTCGACCGCGACCTGATTGCGCCGCTGACGGCCACCGCTGCGGCGCATGGCCGGCTGCAAGTGATTCATCGCGACGTGCTCCAGGTGGACTTCACCGCGCTGGCGGCGGGCGCCGCCATCCGGCTGGTTGGCAACCTGCCCTACAACCTCTCCTCGCCCATCCTCTTCCATGCCCTCGAGCATGCGGAAATGGTCCGGGACATGCACTTCATGCTGCAGAAGGAGGTGGTCGATCGCATGGCAGCCGGCCCCGGCAGCAAGGTCTATGGCCGGCTCGGCGTGATGTTGCAGGCCTATTGCGAGGTCACGCCGCTGTTCGATGTACCGCCCGACGCGTTCCGTCCACCGCCCAAAGTCGATTCGGCCGTGGTGCGCCTCGTGCCGAAGGCGGCAGCGGATATCGGCGTGCGCGCTCCGGCGATGTTCACCAGCGTGGTGCGCGATGCATTCGGGCAACGCCGCAAGACACTGCGCAATGCACTGTCCAAAGTGTGCGATGCCGATGCCATCGCAGCGGCCGGCATCGATCCCACGCTGCGAGCCGAACAGGTGCCGGTGGACGGTTTCATCGCGCTGTCGAATGCGCTCACCGGGCAAGGCTGAGCCTGCATGCTTCGCCCGTGACAGGGCAGCACGTAAACTCGGCCGCATGGAACTTCCTACCGGCCACGCGATCGGCATCGATGTCGATACGCGCTATCTGGAAGACGAGTCGCAGCCGGGCCAGGCGCGCTACGTCTTCGCCTACACCATCCGCGTGCGCAACGAGGGCCGCGCACCTGCCCGCCTGATCGGGCGTCACTGGATCATCACCGACGCGCGCGGGCAGGTACGGGAAGTGGAGGGGGACGGTGTCGTCGGCGAGCAGCCCTACCTCGAACCCGGGCAGGCATTCCAGTACACCTCCGGTGCGGTGCTCGAAACCGACATCGGCACCATGCAGGGCAGCTATCGCATGCTCACAGACGACGGCACGCGGTTCGACGCGCCGATTCCGCCGTTCACCCTGACCGTGCCGCGTACGCTCCACTGATGCGCGCGAGGACACGTTCGGCATGACCACCTGGGCCATCGGCGATCTGCAGGGCTGCTACGAAGCGACCCAACGGTTGCTCGAACGCATCGCCTTCGATCCCGCGCGCGATCGCCTGTGGTTCTGCGGCGACCTCGTCAACCGTGGTGGCCAATCGCTGGAAACGCTGCGGCTCGTGCACTCGCTTCGCGAGCAGAGCATCGTCGTGCTCGGCAACCACGACCTATCGCTGCTGGCGATCGGCGAGCGTCGCGAGGACGAGCAGCGCAAGGTGAACATCGACCTGCAGCGTGTGGTCACCGCCCCCGACCGCGACGAACTGCTGGGCTGGCTGCGGAACCAGAAGCTGATGCATGTCGACCGCTCACTGGGCTGGGCCATGTTTCATGCAGGCATCGCGCCGAAATGGACGCTCGCGATGGCTGAGCGCCATGCCGCCGAGGTCGAGGAGCGCCTGCGCAGCGACCAGTATCCACGGCTGCTGAAAAACCTCTACGGCGACGGGCCTGCATGGAACCCGCGGCTGGTCGGCATCGACCGTCTGCGCGCGATCATCAACATATTCACCCGCATGCGCTTCTGCAGCCCGCGCGGGCGCATCAGTTTCGAGGACAAGGGCGCGCCCGGCACGCAGGCAGTGGGCCTGTATCCGTGGTATTCGGTGCCCGGGCAGGCGCCGCGCGAGTTGAAGATCGTCTGCGGGCACTGGTCCGCACTGGGGCTGTTCCTCGGCCATGGTGTGCATGCCATCGACACGGGCGCCGTCTGGGGCGGCAAGCTGACGGCATTGCAGCTGGATACAGACGAATTGCGGATCGTGCAGGTACCGGGCCGCGACGTGCCTGCGTCGCCACCCAGGCCGCGGCCACCCGCTCCGCATCGTCACAACAGGCCACGTGCTCCGGTGCGCTCGCCCTGAGGCGCGGACTTTCCGCTACGCACGCTGGTGCTGCGGCTGCCGGACGTAATCGACGAAATCAAAAGCGAATGCATGCTTCCCGTCGTGCGGATGATGGACGCGCGCGACTTCCTGCCAGCAGGCGAAATCGACTGGCGGGAAATACGCATCGGCGCGTTCGAGCCGCGTATCGACACAGGTGACATGCAGGTCCGTCGCGGCCGGCAACGCAGCTGCGAATACGCCGCCACCACCGATGACCGCGAGCGTATCCGCATGGGATCGCGCGGCGATCGCGATCGCTTCATCCACCGATCCTACCGGACGCATCCCTTCAAACGGCACGCGTCCGCTACGCGTGAGTACGAGGTTCTCGCGGCCTGGCAAGGCACGGCCAAGTGATTCGGCGGTCAGTCGTCCCATGAGGATCGGCTTGCCCAACGTCAGCGCCTTGAAACGCTTGAGGTCATCGGGCAAATGCCAGGGCAGCCGGTTGTCGACGCCGATCGCGCGACTGCGGTCGTGCGCGACGATCAACGCGATGCGCATCAGACCGCCACCGGCGCCTTGATCGCCGGCAGCGGGTCATAGCCCTCGATCGCGATGTCGTCGAAAGTGAAGTCGAACAGGCCTGTGATGGCCGGATTCAACTTCAGCGTCGGCAGTGCGCGCGGCGCGCGCGACAACTGTTCGCGGGCCTGGTCGAAATGGTTGGCATACAGGTGTGCATCGCCCAGCGTGTGCACAAAGTCCCCGACGCCAAGGCCCGTTACCTGCGCGACCATGTGCGTCAGCAGGGCATAGCTCGCGATGTTGAACGGCACGCCCAGGAAGATGTCGCCGCTGCGCTGGTAGAGCTGGCAACTCAGCTTCCCGTTGCTGACATAGAACTGGAACAGCGTGTGGCAGGGCATCAGCGCCATGTGCGGAAGATCGCCGACATTCCATGCACTGACCACCAGCCTGCGCGAATCGGGATTGCGGCGGATCTCGTCGACCACCCACTGGATCTGGTCGATCCCGCGGCCATCGGGCCCGGTCCAGCAGCGCCATTGTTTGCCGTAGACGGGGCCGAGCTCGCCGCCCGCGTCTGCCCACTCGTCCCAGATGCCCACCTTGTTCTCGCGTAGGTAGGCAACGTTGGTCTCTCCTTTCAGGAACCACAGCAGCTCGTGAATGATCGAGCGCAGATGCAGCTTTTTCGTGGTGACGAGCGGGAAGCCTTTGGCAAGGTCAAAACGCATCTGCCAACCGAAGACGCTGCGCGTGCCGGTACCGGTGCGATCGGCTTTGTCGGCGCCGTGTTCGAGTACGTGCCGCAGCAGGTCGAGATAGACCTGCATGTCAGGCGACAGGCGCGGGCGGGAGCGGCTGCAGTGTCGGCTGGCGATGTGACCACCACAGCCAGACCAGACCCAGCAGGATCAATGGCAGGCTCAGGACCTGACCCATCGTCAGCCAGCCCCAGGCAAGGTAACCCAACTGTGCATCTGGCAGCCGGACGAATTCAACCAGGAAACGGAACAGGCCGTACAACAGCGCGAACATTCCGCCCACCGCATAGCGTGGACGTGGGCGACGCGAATACCACCAGAGGATTGCCGCCATCGCGAGCCCCTCGAGCGCGGCCTGGTAGAGCTGCGAGGGATGGCGCGCATATGGCGTCAGCAGGCCTTCGGCGAACAGCTGCCGCAAACGCTCCATCGGCAGCCCGGTGTATTCGCCCATCGGGCTTCGCGGAAACACCACGCCCCAGTCAGCGCCGGTGTACTTGCCCCACAACTCGCCGCCGATGTAATTGCCCAGACGCCCGAAGCCCAAGCCCGGAGGCACCAGCGGCGCGACGAAATCCATGGAATCCATGAAATGCAGGCCGACCCGACGCGACCACAGCCACACCGCGGCCATGACTCCCAGCAATCCGCCGTGGAAACTCATGCCGCCTTCCCATATGCGGAAGAGCATGAGCGGGTCGCGGACCAGGTCGCCAAAGGCGTAGAAAAGCACGTAACCGATGCGCCCGCCGAGCACGACGCCGAGCATCGCGTAGAACAGCATGTCGCCGAAGCCCTGCTCGGTGATGCCGGGTAGACGCCCGGCACGAATGCGATGGCGACCCAGTGCCCAGGCGGTGAAAAAACCGAGGAGGTACATCACGCCGTACCAGTGCACCTGCACCGGGCCGAGATGGAGCGCGATAGGGTCGATATCGTGCAGGACGGTCATCGCGTGGGCACCGGCAGAAAGATCGGCCGCTATTGTGGCGCGACGCGGGACCGGCGGCTATCGCGGCGGCGGTACTGCATGGCGACGATAGGCAGGACGGCAGGGCGCGCGCAGGAACCGCTGGCGCGCGTTGTCATGGTGACGGTTCAGAGCAGGTGGGGGCGGTCGGGCAGCTCGTTGGTGTCGACATAGCCTTCCGGCCGCGGGAAGTGATGTTCCAGCAGCGCGGAGATCGATTCGACAGTACGCATCACGCCGGCCTCGCGGTCGCCGGTGCGCATCGACTGCTCCAGTGCCACACAGATCGATGCCCATTCCGACGGATCGACACGCCCGTTGAAGCCGCGGTCGGCGACGATCTCGATGGCGCGGTCAGCCAGCAACAGGTAGACCAGCACGCCGTTGTTCGCTTCGGTATCCCAGACACGCAGGCGGGTGAACATCTCGAGCGCGCGCTCCCGCGCACCGTGTCCGACGAGCGCCAGCCGCAGTGGCAAGGCGGCTTCCACCGCGAAGCACAATTCCCCGGTATGACGCGCCTCGCTGGCAGCGATCGCCATCGCGATGCGTTCGAGCGATGCCGGCGGAAAGGCGCGTGCCGAGGAGGGCGCGAGAAGATGCCTGAGCGGGCGCATCACCAGCTCCCCGAGGCGCCACCGCCCCCGCTCATGCCACCCCCACCGCCCCAGCCGCCCCCACCCCCGCCGCCTCCGAAGCCACCGCCTCCGAAGCCGCCTCCACCCCAGCCACCGAAGCCGCCCAGGCCGACATCACGCGCGTAACGGACCCGTCGGCCGCCGGCGAGGCTCATGAAGAAGCCGATCAATGCCCCGATCCCACCGATGAACAGGGCCGATGACAACAGCCAGGCGATCGCTCCGGCCGAGCCGCCACCGGCCACGCCGCGCACGAACGCCGGCGCGCGCCCGAACACGCCACGGACCAGTTGCGCGACGAAGACCGCGGCGATCAGGCCCAGCATCGGGTTTCCGCGCCCCGACCCCGACGGCGCGTCCGGCCGCGCGGCCATCGGTGGCGGAAGGGCTTCCCCGTCGATCAGGCGCGTCAGCACCGCCGTACCCTCACGCAGGCCGCCGGCGTAATCGTTCGCACGGAACTTGGGGACCATGTATTCCTGGATCACCCGGCTCGCAGTGGCGTCGGGGATCGGGCCTTCCAGTGCATAGCCGGTCTCGATCTTGACCCGGCGGTCGTCCTTGGCGATCACCAGCAGCACGCCGTCGTTGACCTTCTCGCGGCCGAGCTTGTACTGGTCGAACACGCGCACCGCGTATTGCGCGATGTCCTCGGGCTGCGTGGTCGGCACCATCAGGATCTGCAGCTGCGAACCCTTGCGCTGCTGCAGCGCGCGCGCCTGCTGTTCAAGCTGCTGGCGCGTGGCGGCGTCGAGCGTACCGGTGGTATCCATCACCGGTGAGGTCAGCGGGGGAATCGCCGCAAGATTCTGGGCACCCGCGACGCACGCCACCGCCCAGAGGGCGGCAGCGACAAGGAGCGGGCGCCAGCGCGTCATGCGTGCGGATCAGCCCTGCAGCGGCGCCGGCTGCGGCGGCGTCACGGGCTGCGACGGCGCAGGCGGCAGCGCCTGTGGTTGATTGGTCGGTGGCGGCAGGGTGGCGGGCGCCGCCGGCTGCGGCGCGGCGGCCGGTGGCGCCGAGCCGAAGTCGACGGCCGGCGCGTTGGAAATCTGCGCCTCGTTATCCACCGTGAAATTCGGGCGTGGCTTATAGCCGAAGATCTTCGCCGTGATGTTGGTGGGGAACTGGCGGATGTAGGTGTTGTAGTCCTGCACCGTGCCGATGTAGCGCTGGCGCTCCACCGTGATGCGGTTCTCGGTGCCCTCGAGCTGCGCCTGCAGCTGCAGGAAGTTCTGGTCCGCCTTGAGCTGCGGATAGTTCTCGCTGACCACCAGGAGGCGGCCGATCGCGCTCTGCAACTGGCCCTGCGCGGCCTGGAACTGCGCGAGCGAAGCCGGGTCGTTCGCATTGACGTTGATGCTGCCAACGCGCGAGCGCGCTTCGGTCACCTGCGTGAGCACCTGCTGCTCGTGGCTCGCATAGCCCTTCACCGTGGCGACCAGGTTCGGCACCAGGTCGGCACGGCGCTTGTAGACGTTCAGCACTTGCGACCAGGCGGCGGTCACCGCCTCGTCCTTCTGCTGGATGGTGTTGTAGCCGCAGCCGGCGAGCTGTGTGGCGAGCAGCGCGAACAACAGGGCGGTCAGGATCTTGCGCATGGGATGTCCTCGGGACGAGCGGTGTTTCGGGCCAGCGCCAGACTAGACGGTAGCGGCAATAAATACGACGTGACGGGGGCCCTACTCCGGCAGCGAATGCCGCTGCGCGCGCTTGCGCGCGGTCAGGTTGAGGAATTCGACCAGGGCCGAAAAACCCATGGCCGCGTAGATGTAGCCCTTCGGCAGATGGATGCCGAAGCCGTCGATGACGAGATACACGCCGACCAGCACGATGAAGGCGAGCGCCAGCATCTTGATCGTCGGGTTCTCGTCGATGAAGCGCCCCAGCGGTTTGGACGCCAGCAGCATCACCGCGACCGCCAGCAGGATCGCCGCGACCATCACCGCCTTCTGGCTGGCCATCCCTACCGCGGCGATGACCGAGTCGAGCGAGAACACGATATCGATCACCGCGATCTGCGCGATGACCATGCCGAACGATGCCGCCGGGCGGGTGTGGACATCGTCCTCCTCGGGCTCGCCGACGATCAGGTCGCGCACTTCCGCGCTGCCTTTGACGATGAGAAACAGGCCACCGACGATCAGCACGAGGTCGCGCACCGAGACACCGTGGCCGAGCAGCGTGAACAGCGGGGCGGTGAGGCCTGCAAGCCAGGCCAACGTCAGCAGCAGGGCGACGCGCGTGATGCAGGCCACCGCGATGCCGAACCGGCGCGCGCGGTCGCGCTGATGCGCCGGAAGCTTGCTGACGGCGATCGAGATGAATACCAGGTTGTCGATGCCCAGGACGATCTCGATCGCACTCAGGGTGACGAGCGTGATCCAGGTCTGCGGGTCGAGAAGCATCTCCATCGGCGGGCGTTTCCGTTCGGTGCGGCAGGCCGGGCAGTTTAAGGGGTGAGGGCGTGCAGGAGCCGCGGGCCCAGGAGGGCTGCCCACGTGACCACCGCGTTGAGCATCAGCACGAACACCGCCGCCGAGCCCATGTCCTTGGCGCGCCCGGCCAGTTCGTGGAATTCCGCGCCATAGCGCTCGATCACCGCCTCGATCGCCGAATTCAGCAGTTCGACCGCCAGCACCATCAGCATCGAACCGATCAGCAGCGCGCGTTCGACGCCGTCGTCGGCCAGCCACCAGCCGAGCGGGGCCAGCACGAGGAACAGGTAGACCTCGAGACGGAACGAGGATTCATGGAGCCATGCGGCCCGCAGGCCCTGCATCGACCACTTCGCGGCTTTGAGAATGCGCATCGGATGACGCGGCAGATGGCCGATGGAGTCGGCCATGTCAGCGTGCCTGGTGGCGCACGGCGGCGTGGAAGGTGAGCATCGTGACGTCCCCCTTTGGCGGCCGGCGATTCTCGCATGCGCGGGCGCGCGAGCCAGCGGCGGTGTACGGCGGGTTCCGTGTAGGCCGGCCGAACGGGATACCAGCCGCACCGGTCGGACCGACACGTCCAGAACCGATCTGGCCCTGTCCAGGCGCCGGGCACCACGGCACCGCAATGCGCCTCAACGCACTGCTTCGCTCTCATGGATCGCCGTGCCGCGGCTGCCGTCAGGGCGAATCCAGCCACGGAACATGCTGCCGCTGTTGAACGGCATCGCGATGTTGCCTTCGCGGTCCAGGGCGATCGCACCGCCATCGCCACCCAGTGCCGGGATCACCCGGTTGATCACTTCATCGGCCGCCGCCGCGAGGCTGTCCCCCCGGTATTCGACGCGCGCGCAGATATCGCGTGCGGCCGCGGTACGGATGTAGAACTCGCCCCAGCCGGTGCCCGAGACACCGCAGCGCTCGTCGGCCCAGGTGCCCGCGCCGATGATCGGTGCATCGCCGACGCGACCCCAGCGCTTGTTGGTCATGCCCCCGGTGCTGGTGGCGGCGGCGATGTGGCCCGCGCGATCGAGGGCGACGGCGCCGACCGTGCCGTAGTACCCGCGGCCGTCGGTGGCGAGGCCAGCCGATTTGACCTGCTCCTTGCGCTGTGCCTCGTCGAGCTGGCGTCGACGCTGTGGCGTATCGAACCAGTCGTTCGGCACGCGCTCGATGTCTTTCCGGGTATCGGCAAACGCTTCGGCGCCTGCACCGGCGAGCATCACGTGCTGGCTGCGCTCCATCACCGCGCGGGCGAGCCGGATGGGGTTGCGGATGGTGGTCACGCCAGCCACCGCGCCGGCGCGCCGCGTATGGCCCTCCATGATCGCCGCATCGAGTTCGTGGCCACCTTTGGCATTGAACACCGCACCTTTGCCGGCGTTGAACCGCGGGCTCTCCTCCAGCACCAGCACCGCGGCCTCCACCGCATCGACCGCGGCCCCGCCTCGTGCGAGCACGGCATTGCCGGCATCGAGCGCGCGATCGAGCGTGGCATGGATGTCCTTCAGGTCGGCCTCGCCCAGAGAGGACTTCGGCACGAAACCGGCGCCGCCGTGGATCACCAGAGCGGTGCGGGAGGGTGCGGGATCAGGGACGGGGCCGGCGTAGGCATTCATGAGGCGAGCGTCATCACGGACAGGAGGAGGAGGCGCATGGCGGCTCTGTAGAAAACGGGAGACGGCAGGATAGCCGCGTTACCTGGCCGGCAACTTCCCCACCAAAGGCCGGGATCGGGCGCGATTCCCGTTTAGCTACCGCGCAAAAGTCGGTTGCAGTGCAGCATGGATTCTTGACCGGCCTTTCACGGCGGCTTGCCGGCCCGAAACAGGCCAATGTGAACAAAACCCTGAGAAAAATGCCTTCCCATGACTTCTGGCGGTTGAGAAAGCCCACCGTTGCACCCGGGCAATTCCATCGTGAATCGCTCCATTCGCCAGCGTGCAGTTGACAGTGTTCAGCCAGCGCTTGAATTGTCGCCCCAGCCACACACACGGCAGTGCCCGGACCAACCGGCGTGGTCAGCCTTCCGCATCCGCGGAAGCAATCCCAGACTTCCCATCCTGATGGAGCATCCATGAGCACCAAGAACGTCCTCGCTGTCGCGGTCTCGCTTGTCATCGCCTCCGGCACTGCCTCCGCTGGTGAATTCGTCCGCGCCACCAAGGGTCGCGTCGACGGCCAGTACATCGTCGTCCTCAACCCTGCGCGTCTTCCGATCGCCGCGGGTGTCAGCCGTACACGTGGCCTCGCCCTCGCCGCTGAAACCACGGCGGTCGATCTCGCGGCCCGCCACGGTGGCCAGGTGCAGCGCCTGTACCGCAGCGCGTTGCAGGGCTTCGTGGTGCGTGCACCGGAGCAGGTCGTGACGCGCATGCTGCAGGATCCGCGCGTGGCCTTCATCGAAGAGGACGCCGTTGTCACCGCTACCGCCACGCAGAGCAGTGCCACGTGGGGCCTTGATCGTGCCGACCAGCGTGCGCTGCCGCTCAATGGCACCTACATCTATGACTACACCGGCTCGGGCGTGCGCGCCTACGTGATCGACACCGGCATCCTGGCCAGCCATACGCAGTTCGGCGGCCGCGTGCTTGCCGGCTACACGGCGATCAGCGACGGCCGCGGCACCACCGACTGCAATGGCCACGGCACGCACGTTGCCGGCACCATCGCGGGCTCCACCTACGGCGTCGCCAAGTCCGCGCGCCCGGTGCCGGTACGCGTGCTCGACTGCGCCGGTTCGGGCACCAACTCCGGCGTGATCGCCGGCATTGACTGGGTCCGCACCAATGCGGTCAAGCCGGCCGTGGCGAACATGAGCCTGGGTGGTGGCGCGTCGTCGGCCGTGGATACGGCAGTGAACAACCTGTCCAACTCGGGCGTCGCCGTCGTGGTGGCTGCCGGCAACGACAATGCGAACGCCTGCAACTACTCGCCGGCACGTGCCGCCGGCGCGATCACGGTGGGCGCCACCACGTCGACGGACGCACGGGCTTCGTACTCCAACTACGGCGGCTGCCTGGACCTGTTCGGCCCCGGCAGCTCGATCACGTCGGCCTGGTACACCAGCACGTCGGCGACCAACACGATCAGCGGCACGTCGATGGCCTCGCCGCATGTCGCCGGCGCCGCGGCGCTCTACCTGCAGCGGGTGCCGTCGGCGACGCCGGCGAACGTGCGCAGCTGGCTCACCACCAATGGCACCACCGGAAAGGTCACCGGCGCGGGCACCAACTCGCCGAACATCCTGCTCTACACGCGCTGATCGCAATCCGCGCCATGGAGGGCGCAACACCGGAGGCGACCGCATTGCGGTCGCCTTCTTTTTTGTTCGATCCCTACTGCGAGCGCAATGCCTCGATCGGGTCGAGCTGCGATGCCTTGCGTGCCGGGTAATACCCGAAGAACAGGCCGGTGGCGATTGAAAACCCTGCGGCGAGCAGGATGACGCCGCCATCGAGCTTCACCGGCAACGAACCGAATCGGCCGACAGCCAGCGCACCCATCACCCCGATCACGATACCCAGCGCGCCGCCGATCAGCGAGATCAGCATCGCCTCGGCGAGGAACTGCCTGCGGATATCCGATGGCCCCGCACCCACCGCCATGCGCAGGCCGATCTCACGGATCCGCTCGGTCACCGAGACCAGCATGATGTTCATGATGCCGATGCCACCGACGATCAGCGAGATGCTCGCCACGGCACCCAGCAGCAGCGACATCAGCCGCGTTGCCTGGGTACGGGTGGCCACCACCTCGG
>SCUY01000281.1 GCA_004322525.1 Lysobacter sp.
CTCGTCACCACCGCCGGCATGCTCGTGTTCGCCGTGCTGGCCGCTGCCGCAATGTCGATGCTGTGGGGCGGCCGCGAGACGTTTTCGAAGTTCGGCCTGGGCTTCTTCGTCTCGCGCGAGTGGGATCCCGTCGGGCAGAACTTCGGCGCGCTGGTGCCGATCTATGGCACCGTGGTGACGGCATTCATTGCGATGCTGATCGCGGTGCCCGTCAGCTTCGGCATCGCCATGTTCCTCACCGAGATCGCGCCGAAATGGCTGCGGGGGCCGGTCGGTACCGCCATCGAACTGCTCGCCGGCATTCCGTCGATCATCTACGGCATGTGGGGCCTGTTCGTGCTGGTGCCCTACCTCGCCGAGCACGTCTACCCCTGGGTCGATGCACATCTGGGCACCTTGCCGGGTATTGGCGCCCTGTTCGCCGGCCCGCCACTGGGGCTCGGGATGCTCACTGCCGGGCTGGTCCTGGCGATCATGGTGATCCCCTTTATCGCGTCGGTCATGCGCGAGGTGTTCCTGACGGTTCCGGGCCAACTGAAGGAGTCTTCCTATGCGCTCGGGTCGACCCGCTGGGAAGTGATCTGGGACGTGGTGCTTCCCTACACCAGGTCGGCGGTGATCGGCGGCATCTTCCTCGGGCTCGGCCGTGCTCTGGGCGAGACAATGGCGGTCACGTTCGTGCTCGGCAATGCGCATGAACTCACGACATCGCTGCTGATGCCCGGGAATTCGATCGCCGCCACCATCGCCAACGAATTCACCGAGGCGGATTCAGAACAATACCGCTCGGCACTGATCGCGCTGGGATTCGTCCTGTTCCTCGTCACCTTCGTGGTTCTCGCCGCGGCACGGCTGATGCTGCGCCAGCTCAGCAAGCGGGAGGGCAACTGATGCTGCCGCTCTACACCGCGCGACGCGTTCGCAACATCATTGCGCAGGCACTCGCCATCCTCGCTACCGGGTTCGGTCTGTTCTGGCTCGCCTGGATCCTGTGGACAACGCTGCATAACGGGCTGGCGTCCATCAATCTCGCCCTGTTCACACAGATGACGCCGCCACCGGGCGAGGACGGCGGCATGCTCAATGCGTTCTACGGAAGCGCGCTGATGAGCCTGCTCGGTATCGTGATCGGCGCGCCGGTCGGCGTACTGGCGGGCACGTACCTCGCCGAGTATTCGCAACGCAGCTGGATGGGCGAAGTGGTGCGCTTCGTCAACGACATCCTCCTGTCCGCCCCGTCGATCGTGCTCGGCCTGTTCGTCTATACGCTCGTGGTGGCCCAGATGGGTCATTTTTCCGCGCTCGCAGGCGGCATCGCGTTGGCGCTCATCGTGCTTCCGGTCGTCGTGCGCACCACCGACGAAATGCTGCGGCTCGTCCCTGTCCAGATGCGCGAGGCGGCACTGTCACTGGGTGTGCCGCAATGGAAAACGACCGTGCAGGTGCTCTATCGCTCCGCCCTGCCCGGCGTCGTTACCGGCATCCTGCTCGCGCTCGCACGTATTTCGGGCGAGACCGCGCCGCTGCTCTTCACCGCGCTCAACAACCAGTACTGGACGACGAACGTGCTCGCGCCGATGGCGAATGTGCCCGTGGTCATTTTCCAGTATGCGATGAGCCCCTACGACAGCTGGCACAGCCTCGCTTGGGCGGGCGCTTTCGTGCTGACCCTGTTCGTGCTCGCTGTCAGCCTCGTTGCGCGCGCGATCGTGCTGCGCAACCGGATTGCGCAGGACTGATGCGCGCTGCCCTCATGACGGACCCTGCAATGAACGATGCGTCCCCGCTCCAGACCGACCACCTCCGGGCCACCGACGGCGCGCACGCCCCGGCCAAGCTCGCCACGCGCGGCCTGGACTTCTATTACGACAAGTTCCACGCCCTTCGCGGCATCGATCTCGATGTACCCGAACGCAAGGTGACGGCGCTGATCGGGCCATCGGGTTGCGGCAAGTCGACGCTGCTGCGCGTGTTCAACCGTATCTATGCCCTGTATCCGAAGCTCGTTGCAAAGGGCGAAGTCCTGCTTGAGGGCGAAAACATCCTCGACCCGAAGTACCCGCTCAATCGCCTGCGCAGCAAGG
>SCUY01000282.1 GCA_004322525.1 Lysobacter sp.
GTGCCGGATGACTCCTTCCTCGTTGTGCGCCGCGATTTGCACGGTCACAGTCGGCCAGTGCGCCGAATCGATGTCGCGGTACGGGTCGCGTGGCGCGCGGAACAGGCGTATCCAGGTGAAGGCGTAGTGGCGGAAGGCGTAGATGGAGATGACAGCAATGATGGCGTACAGCACGCAGCTGATGATCAGGACCATGCGCGCTTCCTTGCGGGCGCGTCCGGCCAGCTCATGCCCCAGCCGTACAGGCAAATGAACCAGAACACAAAGAGTGGGGGGCCGAACACCAGGTAGAGCAACGGATGAAGCAGCAGGGAACCGTAATGGACGAGCACGACTTCCCAGGCTGCAAGCAGAGGCGTCACGAGCGTGAAGAACACTTCACCCAGCAGTGTGAGCGCGACATGGCGTGTCCATCCATGCTCGAGCGGGTAATAGCAGAAGGCGAATATCCACGGCAGCAACAACATGCTGGCCCAGCCGCAACGCAGGATGGTGGTCGCGTGCGCACCGCCGGCATAGGGATACGAGGCCGGTGCGAGCAGAAAGAAAAGCGAGGCGCTCAACTGGACGATTGCCATCAACCGCAGCATGTAGATCAGCGGAAGCAGGCGTCGTGGCAGCAGCAGCGTGACGAGCAGCAGTACCGTGGTGGTGGCTGTGATGTTGAGCCATTGGGCAGGCGTGGGTGAGGCAGCGCCCAGCCGTGGTTCGGATAACGATGCGGAAAGCAGGTTGGCTGACGTTGCCACAAACTGCACGCCAGGCATGGTGCGCTCGAGCCAGAAGCCCAGCATGCCCGACCACGCATCGGCCACCGGCTGCATACTTGCGAGTACCCCCAGCCACGCCACGAGCGCGAAGGCGAGGGAATGGATGGCGCGTCGGCCCGGACGGTCGAGCCAGCGAATCGCGCGGTGGCGGGGAATGGCCGTACCGCGGAAACCGAGTTGGCTCAGCCGCGTCAGATCGTCAGGCGCATTGCCATCCGGGCGATGCAATGCCGACGACGCGCCTTCAACCTGCGTGAGCGCGACCGGCTCCGTGGTTTCAGTGATTGCAGAAGGCGGCGAACTGGACACCGTTCCGCTCGTAGTTCGGATTGCCGTAGTGCTCGACCTGCACATGCGTACCGCAGCGGGCAGACCACCATTTTCGCCAGGCAAGCGACGTACTGCGGCTGGGGAAATCCACCAGCGCGGTGTTATCGCCTATGAGCTGGTAGGCCTCCCTGCCGACATCGTGACGCACGATCCAGTACTGCCGTCCCTCGCGGCCCCAGGTTGCTGCAGCGAAAGCCGAGCCGGAGCGCACTGCCCCGGGATCGCTGTGGTTGGGGCGCCAACCGGCCTCGAACACCCACTTGTCGGATGCATACCAGGCGGCGGAGAGAAGGCCATGGACATCGCGATGCCCGTCGGTTGCACGCGTGGTGCCCGCGCCAACGGTGGTGACAAGCTGCCCGCGGGGCAACCATTTGCGGCTCACGGTCGCATCGGCTGTCCAGCGGG
Source organism: Lysobacter sp. (assembly GCA_004322525.1). Classification (GTDB taxonomy): domain Bacteria; phylum Pseudomonadota; class Gammaproteobacteria; order Xanthomonadales; family Xanthomonadaceae; genus Cognatilysobacter. The sequence continues at coordinate 1,509 of SCUY01000282.1, forward strand.
GAAAGATGAAAGTGCTTGCGCCCGCGCCGGCCGTCACAGTCCCGTACCAGACGGAATTGAACGTGTGCTGGATACCCAATGATCCAAAGGTGCCCTGATCACCAAAACGCTTTGCCGACACCAGTTCGTAGTTGAATACCGTCTGCGGGCGCTGCCAGGCACTTCCGCGCACATACAGGCCATTCCATTCCCCGAATCCGTTCGTCAGGCGCTGGTAATCAATACCCACGTTGACGACACCGTCGGCCCACGCAGGCAGTGGCGCGGCGGCGCACAACAACACGCCCAGAACGGCCGCCTTGCGGTTCTGACGATTCAGGGTGGTTTTCAACATGGTTCGTTTCGCCTGGCAGGCCGACCGCAAGGTCGATGCGGTTCCCCGGGTTCCGCGCTGCAGTTGCAGCGGCCACAGGATAGCGGTCCAGACGATGCATGCCCACTGGCGGGAGGGGCGAGGGATGGTCGGGGAGACAGGATTCGAACCTGCGACTTCTACGTCCCGAACGTAGCGCTCTACCAGGCTGAGCTACACCCCGACGGCAGAACCGCAAATTCTAGCGATCGGAAGGGGTGCGGGCAAGGGCTCCCCACCCGGAAATGCCTGCAGCCGGGACGGCGGCGCCCGCCCGCTAAACTGTGGCCTGCAGCGCATCGTGCGGAGAAACCGTTGATCAAGCCACGCACCCCGGCTGGAGTGCTCGAACTCCTGCCGCCCGACCAGATCGCCTTTCAGCGCATGCTGGACGTCGTCCGTCGAAATTTCGAGCGTTTCGGCTTCCTTCCGGTGGAAACGCCGGTGATGGAACTGTCCGAGGTGCTGCTGACGAAGTCCGGTGGCGAGACCGAGCGGCAGGTGTATTTCGTGCAGTCGACCGGCGCGCTTGAAAAGGCGTCGGACGATACGCCGGAGCTGGCGCTGCGCTTCGATCTCACCGTACCGCTCGCGCGATTCGTCGCCGAACACGAGCACGACCTGGCCTTTCCGTTCCGCCGTTACCAGATGCAGCGCGTCTATCGTGGCGAGCGCCAGCAGCGTGGACGGTTCCGCGAGTTCTACCAGTGCGATATCGACGTGATCGGCAAGGACTCGCTCAGCGTGCGATTCGATGCCGAACTCCCGGCAGTAATCCATGCGTTGTTTTCCGAGCTCGATATCGGCGCATTCACCATCCACCTCAACAACCGCAAGCTGATGCGCGGGTTTTTCCAGCAACAGGGTGTCATCGACCCCGCCATGCAGGCGCTGGTGTTGCGCGAAGTCGACAAGCTCGACAAGCGCGGCGCCGACTACGTGCGCGAAGTGCTGGCCGGCGACGTATTCGGACTGCCCCACGGGGTGGTTGACCGCATACTCGATTTCGTCCGCATCCGCTCGACGTCGCATGCCGACGCGCTCGCCTCGCTGGACCGGCTCGTCAATGGCGAGCGGGGCGCGGTGAATGCATCGCTGGCCGAAGGCGTGGCGGAATTGCGCGACGTGCTGGAACTGGTGCGCGCGATGGGTGTGCCGGAATCCGCCTACGCCCTGAACCTGTCGATCGCACGCGGCCTGGATTACTACACCGGCACCGTCTACGAGACCACGCTCGATGCGTATCCACAGATCGGTTCGATCTGTTCGGGTGGGCGCTACGAGGATCTCGCCAGTCACTACACGAAGTCCAAACTTCCAGGCGTCGGCATCTCGATCGGCCTGACGCGCCTGTTCTGGCAGCTTCGCGAGGCGGGTCTTCTGGGGACAGCGTCCAGTACGGTGCACGTACTTGTCACCCAGATGGATGCATCGCACCTGCCGCATTGCCTGCGTGTAGCGAGCGAGCTGCGGCATGCGGGATTCAATACCGAGGTGGTGATGGAGCCTTCGAAGATCGCGAAGCAGTTCCGGTACGCGGATCGCGCAGGCATCCGGTTCGTGCTGGTGCTCGGCGACGACGAGATCGCCACTGGCAAGGTGACGGTCAAGGACCTGCGCCGCGAAGACCAGTTCCAGGTTGAGCGTGCCGATCTCGCAGCGGCGCTGCGTGTCGAGCTTGCACAGCCGGCAGGTGTCCCGTGAAGCCTGTTCACCTGAATGGACGCTCGCTGACCCGGGCGCAGGTTCTCGCGGTCGCCTACGGCGCACCGGTGGAACTCGACGAAGCGCAACTGCCTGCGGTGGCGCGTGCTGCGGACTTCCTGGCCGAGCAGGTCCGCCGCGAAGAGCCGATCTACGGGGTGTCGACCGGCTTCGGCAGCAATGCCGACCGTCTGCTCGGCTCGTACCGGCTACGTAATGGCGCGGGAAGCGATGCGAACAATCCGCATGAATCGCTGCATGCCGAGCTGCAACGCAACCTGATCGTCACCCATGCGGTCTGTGTCGGCGAGCCGTTCGCGCCGACCATCGTGCGCGCGATGCTCTGCATCCGGATCAATACGCTGATGCGCGGTCACTCGGGCGTGCGCGTGGAAACGCTGCGCTCGCTGGTGGCGATGCTCAATGCCGGCGTGGTGCCGGTGGTGCCGCAGCTGGGATCGGTAGGCGCCAGCGGCGACCTCGCACCGCTGTCGCACCTGGCGATCGTGCTGCTCGGCGGCGGTGAGGCTTTTCTGGGTGGCGAGCGCTTGCCAGGTGCGGAGGCCCTGCGCCGCGCTGGGCTTGAGCCGGTGACCCTCTCCTACAAGGAGGGACTCGCTCTCAATAACGGCACCGCGCAGATGCTTGCCTGCGGGGTACTCGCGCTTGCCAAGCTCGAGGAACTGGCCGACACCGCCGATCTCGCCGCGGCGATGACCATCGATGCCTTCGCCGGCCGCCTCGGCGCGTTCGCGCCACAGGTGCATGCGCTGCGCCCGCATCCCGGGCAGGTGGCGGTGGCGGCGCACCTCATGCAACTGCTCGATGGCTCGACACTTGCCGACATTCCGTATCACCTGGTGCCGCGCTTCCGTCCGTGGTTGCCGGAAAGCTGGGACACCGAAGAGGCACGCGAGTTGCGTTTCGACATCGGCTGGGACTGGGTGCCGGATACGCAGCGCCACGGGCGTGAGAAGTTCTACCTGCGATTCCGCCCGTTCCGTGGCGGCAAGAAGCACCAGCCGCAGGACAGCTATTCGCTGCGCTGCGTCCCGCAGGTGCATGGAGCGGTGCGCGATGCGATCGCGCAGGCCGCGCGCGTGTTCGAGATCGAGCTCAACTCGCTCACCGACAACCCCATCGTGTTTCCCGATGCCCAAGCCGAGCATGTCGAGCAGCAGGTCGTTTCGGCAGGCCATTTCCACGGCATGCCGCTCGCGCTGGCGATGAGCTATGTCAAAGCGGCGATTCCCGTATTGGCGAGCATCTCCGAACGTCGCCTCAACAAGCTGGTCGACCCGGCGACGAACGACGGCCTGCCCGGCTTCCTCATCGGCAACGAGGACGCGACCGAGTCGGGTTTCATGATCGTGCAGTACACGGCCGCGGCGATCGTCAACGACCTCGCCAGCCGCGCGATGCCTGCATCGGTGTACTCGATCCCGACCAGTGCGAATGCCGAAGACCATGTCTCGATGGGTGCGAACGAGGCGCGCCATGTGCTGGCGATGGCCGACGACCTGGGGAAGGTGCTGGGGCTGGAGCTATATACCGCGGCGCAGGCGCTCGACCTGCGCCGCGACATGATCAACGCCGCTCGGGCATTGGCCAAGACCGCTTCCGCCGAGCGGCTCGCGGACAAAGTCATCGGTGCGCCCACGGCACGTTCGGGCGGAATGGCGGTGTTCCTGGCGGAGGTTGATGGGCTGCGCGAGGAGCTCGCCGCTTCGGAGGCGTTCCGCCCCGGCCGCGCGGTGGAAGCCGCGCACGCCGAGATCCGCGCATCCATCCCGTTCATGCCGTTCGATCGGGCGATGGACGGGGATGTGCAGAAGGCCGTCCGGCTGGTCCAGGATGGCCGGGTGCTCGCCGCAGCGCGACGCGCGGTTGAAGGCTAGCGCACCGTAAATCGATCACTGCGCAGGGTTGACGCGGCAGGTAGTGGTTTGGCATGATGTACTAACGCACTAATACGTTGGTACAAAATGAAACGCCGCGCTCCGCTCGAAGAACGGGAAAAACGCGAGTCGCTGGACGACCTCGCCGCCGCCTTGTGCGCGCTGAAATCGCCCGCGGACGTGCGCGCCTTTCTCGAGGATCTGTGCACGCCGGCGGAGTTGGAAGCAATGACCGATCGCTGGCGCGTCGTGCCCCTTCTGCTCGACGGCGTGCCCTATCGCGAGATCCATGACCGCACGCTGGTAAGCGTGACCACCATCGGGCGCGTCGCCCGCACCCTCGAACGCGGCGCCGGGGGTTACGGCGTCGCCATCCGTCGCGCCGGCCGCGGCGGCAAGTGAGTACGCCATGAGCCTCAGCACCGAGCCGCGCGACCGCCTGCGCATCGCGATCCAGAAATCAGGCCGCCTCGCCGAGCCTGCACGCGCATTGCTCGCTGCCTGCGGGCTGAGCTGGCGGGAAAGCCGCGATCGCCTGTTCTGTTACGGCGAGGCGCTGCCGATCGACCTGTTGCTGGTGCGAGATGACGATATCCCGGGCCTGATCGCCGACGGTGTCTGCGACTTCGGCATCGTCGGCCGCAACGTGCTGCGCGAGCAGGATGGCGACCGCGAGCAGTGTGGCCGCCGCACGGTGTTCCGCGAATTGCGCGCGCTCGGCTTCGGCGCCTGCCGGCTCGCGCTCGCCGTACCGGAAAGCTGGGACTGGACCGGTCCGGACCAGCTCGCTGGCAAGCGCATCGCGACCACCTACCCGGCACTGCTGCGCAGCTGGCTGGCGAAAAATGCGATCGATGCCGACGTGGTGATGCTCTCGGGCTCGGTGGAGATCGCACCGCGGCTCGGGCAGGCCGACCTGGTCTGCGACCTCGTTTCGAGCGGCGCGACACTGATCGCGAACCAGCTCAAGCCTGTCGCTACATTGCTCGAGAGCGAAGCGGTACTGGCAGGGCCCGCCGATGACTTCGAAGGCGCGCGCGCGGGGCTCGCCGAGTTGCTGCTACGGCGCATGGACGGCGCCTTGCGTACGCGCAACAGCAAGCTGCTGATGTTCCAGGCACAGCGCAGCGCGCTCGCGCAGCTGCTGCCGCTCCTTCCCGACGCAGAGGAACCCACGCTGCTGCAGGTGGATGGCGCGGACCGCCTCGCGTTGCAGGCGCTCTGCCACGGACACCTCACCTGGCAGAGGCTTGAGGACCTGAAGCGCGCTGGCGCGCAGGGCCTGATGGTGCTGCCCGTCGAGAGCATGCTGGCATGAGGCGCCTGGCCTGGTCAGACCTCGACGACGATGCACGCGTCGATCTGCTGCGACGCCCGGCGCAGCGTGCGTCCGGACAGGTCGGCGTCGATGTGGCGGAGCTGCTGGGCGAAGTGCGTCGCGATGGCGACGCCGCGCTGCGCAGGCTAACGCAGCGCTTTGACGGTGTGGAACTCGACCGCTTCGCCGTCCCGGAGGCCGCTTTCGACGCAGCCCAGGCGCAGGTAGGTGACGCGTTGCGTGCCGCGATCGAGGAAGCGGCGGGGCGCATCGAGCACTTCCACGCGGCGGGCATGGCCGCACCGTATCGCGTCGAGACGGCCCCCGACGTTGTCTGCGAGCGGTTGTTGCGGCCGATCAGGCGCGTCGGCCTGTACGTGCCGGCCGGCTCGGCGCCGTTGCCGTCCACTGCTTTGATGCTCGGCATTCCGGCGCGGCTGGCCGGCTGTCCGCAGGTCGTGCTGTGCACGCCGCCGCGGGCCGACGGCAGCGCCGACCCGACGGTACTGGTGGCTGCGCGACGCTGCGGGATCTCGCGCGTGTTCACGCTGGGTGGTGTGCAGGCCATCGCCGCCATGGCATTCGGCACCGGGATGGTGCCGCGGTGCGACAAGCTGTTCGGCCCCGGCAACGCCTGGGTGACCGAGGCCAAGCGACAGGTCGCGATGCTGGAAGGTGGCCCGGCCATCGACATGCCGGCGGGCCCGTCGGAGGTTCTTGTCATTGCCGACGCCGGTGCCAATCCGGTGTTCGTTGCCGCCGATCTGCTTTCGCAGGCGGAGCACGGGCCCGATTCGCAGGTCATTCTGGCCAGCGATACACCGTCGCTCGTGGACGCCGTGGAGCGGGAAGTGGCGAGGCAACTCGATGAGCTACCGCGCGCGGACATCGCGCGCCGCGCACTCGCGTCGTCGCGCCTGATCGATGTGCGGACGCTCGACGATGCCTTCGATCTCAGCAATGCCTACGCGCCCGAGCACCTCATCCTCGCGCTGCGCGATCCGCGCGCGTGGCTGTCGCGAGTAGAGGCGGCAGGCTCGGTATTCCTCGGCGACTTCTCGCCCGAGGCGCTCGGTGATTACTGCAGCGGCACCAATCATGTACTGCCCACCGGGGGCGCCGCGCGGTTCACGGGCGGACTCGGAGTGGCGAGCTTCCAGATCGCGATGACGGTGCAGGAAGTGGGTCGCGCCGGCCTCGCCGCGATCGGTGGCTGCGCGGTGGCGCTGGCATCGGCCGAGGGGCTGGATGCACATCGCCGGGCGGTCGCGCTGCGGATGGAAGCCATCGCATGACGTCGCCGGTCGACCTCGTCCGCGCCGACCTGCGCGACTTCCGCGGCTACCGTTCCGCGCGGTCGGAAACGCTCGTGGGCGACGTCTGGTTGAATGCCAACGAATCGCCGTTCGCGAATGCCGGCGATGCGGACGAGTTGCTGCGTCGCTATCCCGATCCGCAGCCGGATGCATTGCGCGTCGCGCTGGCCGAACTGTTCGGTTGTGCGCCCGGCAACCTGCTGGCCGGACGCGGAAGTGACGAGGGCATCGATCTGCTCGTGCGCGCGCTATGTACGCCCGGGGACGGTGCCATCGTGGTGACGCCGCCCACCTTCGGCATGTATGCCGTCAGTGCGCGGCTGCATGGCACACGGGTGGTGGGCGTGCCGCTGCAGGACACCCCGGACGGATTCCGTTGTCTGTTCGATGCCATCGCCACCGCGGCGATCGACGCGGGTGCGCGCCTTGTCTTCCTGTGCTCGCCGGGCAACCCGACTGGCGCAGTGCTGCCGCTCGGAGACATCTGCGCGCTCGCCTCGCGACTCGAGGGGCGGGCGGTCGTGGTTGTCGACGAGGCCTATCAGGACTATGCCGCCGGCGATTCCGTGATCACGCGACTGGCCGACCACGCGAACCTTGCCGTGCTCCGCACGCTGTCGAAGGCGCATGCATTGGCTGGTGCGCGCATCGGCGTGGTGATCGCGCGCCCGGAGCTGATCGATGCGCTGCGTCGCTGCCAGGCGCCGTATCCCCTTCCGCAGGCGAGCGTCGCCCAGGCTTTGCAGGCGCTCGCCGCACCGGCGCTGGCGCGTACCCGTGCAAATGTCCAGCGTGTGCTCGACGAGCGCGAGCGTGTTTTTCGTGGCGTCGGCGCGGCGCGTGGTGTGCGGCGTGTGTACCGGTCCGACGCGAATTTCCTGCTGGTGCGCTTCCATGACGCGCAACAGGCTTTCAACGACCTGCTCGCTGCCGGCGTAGTGGTGCGCGACATGCGCGCCATGCCCGGTCTGGGCGACGCACTGCGCATCACCATCGGCAGTGCAGGCGAGAACGATCGCGTGCTGGCGGTACTCGCCGGGCAGGGAGTGACCGCATGAGCACGCCGATCCTGTTCGTCGACCGCGACGGAACCCTGATCGAGGAACCCGCGGACTTCCAGATCGACGCGTACGGAAAGCTGCGCTTCGTGCCGGGCGTGATCCCCGCGATGCTGAGGTTGCGCGACGCGGGATACGCCTTCGTCATGGTGACCAACCAGGACGGTCTGGGCACCGATGCGTTCCCGCGCGCGGCCTTCGACGGGCCGCATGACCTGATGATGCAGGTGTTCGCCAGCCAGGGCATCACGTTCCGCGATGTGCTGATAGATACCAGTCTCCCCGCAGACCCCTCCCCGACCCGCAAACCCCAGCTGGGCCTGGTGATGCCGTATGTCCGTGACCGGTCCATCGACTGGTCGCGCTCGGCGATGGTGGGTGATCGCCAGACCGATGTGGAATTCGCCCGTAACCTCGGCATCCGCGCGTTCCAGCTGGCGACGCCACAATTCGGTGGCGACAGCGATTGGGCGGGAATCGCCCATGCGCTGGTCGATGCGCCGCGTATCGCGCGGGTCACACGGGTCACGCGGGAGACGCGCATCACGGTGGAGATCGATCTCGATCGTGTTGCCGGGGCGGTGGTGCACACGGGGCTCGGCTTCTTCGACCACATGCTCGAGCAACTGGGCAAGCATGGGGGTTTCGCGCTGTCGCTGCGCTGCGACGGTGATCTCCACATCGACGAGCATCACACCATCGAGGACACCGCAATCGCACTCGGTCAGGCGTTGAAGCAGGCGCTGGGCGACAAGCGCGGGATTGGCCGGTACGGCTTCACCCTTCCGATGGACGAGTCGCTGGCGACCGCCGCGCTGGACTTCTCCGGGCGTCCCTACCTGGTGTTTTCCGGCAGCTTCTCGCGCGCGACGGTGGGTGACATGCCGACCGAGCTGGTCCCGCATTTCTTCCGTTCACTCTGTGAAGGTGCGGGCCTGAACCTGCACCTGACAGTGGCAGGCGACAACGATCACCACAAGATCGAGGCGGCGTTCAAGGCCACGGCACGCGCTTTGCGGCAAGCGATCGCGCGGCACGGCATGGACTTGCCGACGACAAAGGGAATGCTCTGACATGGACGTCGTACTGATCGATTCCGGTGGCGCCAACATCGGCTCGGTGCGTTATGCGCTGGAGCGCCTCGGTGCCAACGCGCGGCTCAGCGCGGATGCCGCGACCATCATGGCGGCCGAGCGCGTCATCCTGCCTGGCGTTGGCGCGGCGGCAGTGGGCATGGCACGCCTGCACGAACTCGGCCTGGTGGATGTCGTGCGCTCGTTGCGGCAGCCGCTGCTGGGGATATGCCTCGGCATGCAGCTGCTGTTCGACACCTCCGACGAAGGAGAAACAACCTGCCTCGGGCTGCTGCCCGGGCGCGTGGCACGGCTCGTTGGTGATGCGCGCCTGCGCGTGCCACACATGGGCTGGAACCGACTGGAGAGAGTGCGCTGCGATCCGCTGCAGGCAGGCGTCGCCGACGGAGCCTTCGCGTATTTCGTGCATGGATACGCCGCACCGGTCACTGCTGACACGCTGGCCGCGAGCACGCATGGCGCGGCCTTCAGTGCGCTCGTGCGGCGCGGCAACGTCATGGGTGCCCAGTTCCATCCGGAACGTTCCGCCGCGGTCGGTGCCCGCCTGCTGGAAAACTTCCTGGCGGTGCGCGCATGAGTTTCGAACTGTATCCCGCGCTTGATATACGTGGGGGTCGCGTCGTCCGCCTGCGGCAGGGGGACTACGCGCAGGAAACCTCCTACAGGGACGAGCCGCTCGATCATGCGCTCCGCTATGACGATGCTGGCGCGCGCTGGCTGCACCTGGTCGATCTCGACGCCGCGCGCACCGGGGGTTATGCATTGATCGGGCTCATTGGCAGGATCCGTTCGCAAACAGGTCTGCGCGTGCAGACCGGCGGAGGCGTGCGCTCGGCGGAGGACGTCGAACGGTTGCTGGCAGCAGGCGCGGAGCGCGTGGTCATCGGGTCGCTCGCCGTGCGCGAGCCGGCGCGGGTGATCGGCTGGCTCGAACGTTTCGGCGCGGAACACATCACCATCGCGCTCGATGCACGCGAGCGGGATGGCCAGTGGTGCCTGCCAACCGAAGGTTGGACGCGTACCGACGCCGCCCGGCTGGAGCCGTTGCTGGTGCGCTACCGCGACGCTGGCCTGCACCACCTCCTGTGCACCGACATCGACCGCGACGGCATGCTTGCCGGGCCGAACATCGCCCTGTACGCACGGCTTTGCACGCTCGCGCCCACGGTGCGGATACAGGCATCGGGCGGGGCACGCGAGGCGGCCGACGTGCTCTCGGCACGGCGCGCCGGATGCGCCGGCATCGTGCTCGGCAAGGCCTTGCTCGATGGGCGCTTCACGCTGGAAGACGCACGCAGCGCCCTGAGCGGAGCCGCACCGTGCTGACGCGCCGGCTGATCCCGTGCCTGGATGTGCGCGATGGCCGCGTGGTGAAGGGTGTGCGCTTCCGCGACCATGTGGACATGGGCGACATCATCGATCTCGCCATGCGCTACCGCGATGATGGCGCGGACGAAATCGTCTTCTACGACATCACCGCCAGCCCGGAAGGGCGCAGCGTGGACCGCTCGTGGGTCGAACGCGTGGCGCGACTCGTCGACATCCCGTTCTGCGTGGCCGGTGGCATCCGCAGCGTGGACGACGCACGTTCTATCCTGCACGCCGGTGCGGACAAGGTTTCGGTCAACACGCCGGCCCTCGAACGGCCGGCGTTGATCTCCGAGCTTGCAGGGGCATTCGGAACCCAGTGTGTCGTCGTGGGCATCGACAGCCTGCAAGATGATGACGGTGAATGGCGCGTGCGCCAGTACACCGGGGATCCCGCGCGCACGCGAGCGCTCGCTCGCCGTACGCTCGACTGGATTGACGAGGCGCAGTCGCGCGGTGCTGGCGAGATCGTCCTCAACTGCATGGGTAGCGATGGCGTGCGCAGTGGTTACGATCTGGAACAACTGACCGCCGCACGTGCGCACTGCGCGGTGCCGCTGATCGCATCGGGTGGCGCCGGGGAAGCAGCACACTTCATCGACGCCTTCCGATATTCGGATGTCGATGGAGCACTTGCGGCGAGTGCCTTCCATTCCGGGGAGCTTCGTATTCCGTTTTTGAAGCGGCAGCTTCGCGACGCTGGCATCGAGGTGCGCCTTGACTGAGACTCCGATCGCCTTCGACATGGGCGCCATCGACTGGACCCGACAGAACGGCCTGCTCGCAGCCGTCGTGCAGGACGCCGATACGCTGCGCGTGCTGATGCTGGGCTACATGGATCGCCCGGCGCTGGCCCAAACACTGGCCACGCGGCAGGCGACGTTCTTCAGCCGCAGCCGGCAACGCCAGTGGACCAAGGGCGAGTCGTCCGGAAACGTGCTCGACGTGGTCGACATACAGATCGATTGCGATGCGGACACCGTCCTTGTTATGGCCCGGCCACGTGGGCCGGCGTGTCACCTCGGCCGCGCAAGCTGCTTCCCATCCGCGCCGGGGGCATTCCTTGGCGCGCTTGATCGCCTTGTCGCCGAGCGCGAACGCAATAGGCCGCCGGGCAGCTACACGACGCGGCTGTTCGATAGCGGCGTGCGTCGCATCGCGCAGAAGGTTGGCGAGGAGGGGGTGGAAACGGCATTGGCAGCGGTCGCGCAGGACGACGCAGCGCTGGAGGGAGAGGTGGCGGACCTGCTGTACCACGTCATCGTGCTGCTACGTGCGCGTGGGCTGTCGCTTGCCGACGTAAGCCACGTACTCGCCACACGCTGGGCGCGACAGGCTGATGCGGAACGGGATCCAGGGTGAGC
>SCUY01000283.1 GCA_004322525.1 Lysobacter sp.
CGCAGGTTGATGCTCTGGGGCTGCACGAGCGGGACGCCGGTCGAGAGCGCGTCGAGCCCCGAAGCCTGGATCAGTTCATTGAGATAGCGGCTGGTCTGGCGCGCGTTGCGGCTGGCCTCTGAGGTGCCTTTCTTGCCGTTGTCGAGCTCCTCGATCACCTGCATGGGCAGGTAGACGTCGTGTTCCTCGAACCGGAACAGAGCGGTCGGATCGTGCATCAGCACGTTGGTGTCGAGCACGTAGATCCGCTTGCTTCCCGTCATCACCGACTCCGTCATGCGCACCCAGGCGCGGTCGGAGACACCATAGCGCCTCTGCCGTCGAGGCGAGAAGAGTGGCGACTAGGACGATGCGGCCGCGGTGAGGGCGTCCAGCACCGCCTGGGCGTGGCCCGCCACGCGCACGCCGCGCCAGGCCTGCACGATGCGGCCATCCGGGCCGATCAGGAACGTGCTGCGCTCGATGCCCAGCACTTTGCGGCCGTACATGGTCTTTTCCCGGATGACGTCGAACGCGCGGCAAAGGGCTTCGTCGGCATCGCTCACGAGGTCGAAGCCGAAACCCTGCTTCGCGCCGAAGTTCTGGTGGGATCGGAGCGAGTCGCGCGATACCCCGAGCACCGTGGCGCCCAGGCTTTTGAAACCTGCCAGCAGCGCGTTGAAATCCTGGCCTTCGGTCGTGCAGCCCGGCGTGCTGTCCCTGGGGTAGAAGTAGAGCACCAGCCAGCCGCCGGCGAAGTCACCCGTGGAGGGCGTGGCGCCGCTGGAAAGCGGCAGCGGAAGGTCGGGAGCGTGGTCGCCGGGCTGGATGGTCATTCGTTACGCTCGATATGTTCCCAAGGTCACCGCTGCCGGGGTGGCGGGACTCAGAACTTCATCGGATCCATGATCGCGTCGAGGTTGAGGTGGTCGCAGAACTCGAGGAAGTCGTCGCGCAGCGCCGCGATGTGCATGCTCGACGGCACGCCGATCGTCAGTTGCGCCGAGAACATGTCCGCACCGGTCTGCATTGCGCGATAACGGGAGCAGTGAAGCGTTTCGATCGTGATGCCCTGGCGATCGAAGAAATCCGCGAGCTGGAACAGGATGCCGGGCTTGTCTGCCGCCACCACTTCCACCACGTATGGCAGCAGGTTGGACTGCACGGGCTTGGGCCCGGTGCGGTACCAGATCAGCTTGAGGCCCTCCTCGCGTTCGAGGCGGGTGAGCATCGCCTCGAGCTTGGCGACCGAATCCCACGAGCCGACGGCGAGCGCGGTGACGGAGACATCACGGCCCACAGTGGAGAGGCGGGCATCGACCATGTTGCAACCGCTGTCGGCGATGCGCCGCGTCACCGTCAGCAACGGCGATTCCGGATGCACCGTATAGGCATTGATGAGCAGGTGGTTTTCGTTCGGCGACGGCCGGGCAGCGGAGTCGGTCAAGGCGGCGCCTTCAGGTTCAGGAGGAGTCCGGCGGGGCGCCGGCGCGCAGGCGCTTCCGCGGGCTGATCAGGATACTTGCCCCCGGTTTTATGCCGCAAGTAACATTCCCGCGCGCATACTGCGCCCCTGTTCCGAAAATCCCGCATGCGCGGAGGCCTCCTTGCGACTGAGCGGCAGCATTACCGCGCTGGCGACGCCGTTCGACGCGTCGGGCGAACTCGATCTGGAAGGCTGGCAGCAGCTGTTGCGACGGCAGCTGGATGGCGGCACGCAGGGGGTGGTCGTCGCGGGCTCGACCGGCGAGGCCGCTTCGCTGCTCGAGCCGGAATTCGATCTGCTGGTGCGAACCGCCGTCGAGATGGTCGGTGGGCGCATCCCGGTGCTGGTGGGAACAGGGCTGTCGAATACGCTCAAGACGATCGAGCAGACGCGCCGCGCCGCGGCGCTCGGGGCCGACGCGGCGCTTGTGGTAACCCCGCCCTATGTCCGGCCGACGCAAGCGGGGCTGGTCGCGCATTACCGCGCGGTCGCGAGCGATGCATCGCTGCCCATCGTGCTCTACAACGTGCCGGGGCGCACCGGTTGCGACATGCAGCCGGAGACGGTCGCCGAGCTTGCTGGTCACCCTCGCATCATCGGAATCAAGGAAGCGGTCGGCGAGGCCGGCCGCATGTCG
>SCUY01000284.1 GCA_004322525.1 Lysobacter sp.
GCAAGGGCTCGGGATCGCGGGGACGGGCGAGTGCGAAGAGCCGGCCGCGCAGCGATCGTCGCGGTTCCATCAGTCCACCGGCACCGAATGCAGGATGGCCTTCGCGACGTCGGCATCGCTGCCGGCGTCGGCATCGACCACGAGGCGATGCGAGGCGACGTGGCAGAACAATGCCTGCACGTCTTCGGGAACGACATGTGTGCGGCCGAGCAGCAGTGCATGCGCACGCGCGGCACGCAGCAGTGCCAGCCCGGCACGCGGCGACAGGCCCACGCGCACGCCCGGATGCCGACGACTGCGCGCGAGCAGGGCCTGCACGTAGGAGACGAGCGCCTCGCTGGCATGCACAGCGGGCACGGCGGCGCGTACGGCATCGAACTCGCCTTCGTCGAACTGCGGCGCCAGCCCGGCGATCAGTTCACGTCGATCGGTGCCGGACAGCAGCGCGCGTTCGGCTTCCTCGCCCGGATAGCCCAATGTGATCCGTAGCAGGAAGCGGTCGAGCTGCGAGTCGGGCAGGGGATACGTGCCTGACAGGTCGACCGGGTTCTGCGTCGCGATGACGAAGAATGGCGAGGGCAGCGCGCGCGTGGTGCCGTCGATGGTCACCTGGTGCTCGGCCATGGCCTCGAGCAGCGCGCTCTGCGTGCGCGGCGGCGCGCGATTGATCTCGTCCGCCAGCAATACCTGGGTGAATACCGGGCCGGGATGGAATTCGAACGCCTGCCGTGCCGCGTCGAAGATGGAGACACCGAGGATGTCCGCCGGCAGCAGGTCGGATGTGAACTGCACGCGCTGGAAGCGCAGGCCCAGCGTGGCGGCAAGTGCGTGGGCGAGCGTGGTCTTGCCAAGGCCGGGTAGATCCTCGATCAGGATGTGGCCATCCGACAGCAGCGCCACGAAGGCCAGCCGCACCGCATGCGCCTTGCCCAGCACGAGCGAATTGACCTGCGTCTGCGCGCGGTCAAGGGATCGGGCGAGCGACTGCGCTAGCATGCCCGTCGCCGTGGTGGACGCCATCTGTTTCTCCGCGGTGTGTTTTTCGTCGCGATCCGCAGGGAATCGCCTTGTGGCGCAGCTCCACGCCCGCCATGCCCGAGTGTAGCGAGGTCGGATGAGGATGCAGTGGGAGTTGTCAGCGACGCGCGCGCGGCATGCGTTCTGGGCGCTGTGGTGCGTGGTGCTGGCCGTCAAGCTGACGGTGGGCGCCCGCCTGCCCCTGTTCGTGGATGAGGCCTTCTACTGGCAGGAAGGGCAGCACCTCGCCGCCGCCTATTCGGATCTGCCCGGGCTCACTGCGTGGCTGACGCGGCTCGGCGTCGAGCTCGGCGGCGCGAACCGTCTTGCATTGCGCCTGCCTTTCCTGGTGATCGCCGCGATGGTGCCGCTGCTCGTGGTGCGGATCGCACGGCGCACGTTCGGCGAGCGGGATGGCTGGCTGGCGGGGAGTTATGCACTGCTGCTGCCACTGGCCGGCAGCCTCGGCCTGCTCGCGCTGCCCGATGCGGCAATGGCGCTGGCCACGCTGATCTGCATCGACGCCGCGGCCTGCCTGCTGCGTAAGGTCGACGCACGGCATGCGCTCGAACTCGCCCTCGGGCTGTCGATCGGCGCGCTATCGCATTACCGTTTTATCGCGGTCATCGGCGTGGGATTCGTCGCGTTGCTGCTCACACCGGAGGGGCGACGCGTGCTGCGTGACGCACGCGTCATCATCGCGATAGCCCTGGGCGCCGCGGCGTGGACCCCGCTGGTGGCGTGGAACTACGACAATGCCGATGCCGGCCTGCGGTTCCAGCTGGTCGACCGCCATCCCTGGGCCTTCCATGCCAGCGGCATCTGGTTCATCGCGATCCAGGCCCTGCTCGTCACACCGCTCCTGTTCGTCGCATTGCTGCAGTCGGGGCGGGAGCACCTGCGCAGCCCGTTGCTCGGCGCGCGGTTGTTCGCGACGCTCGGGCTGCTGGTCGTTGCCGGATTTTTTCTGCTGGGCTTCTTCGCCGATACCGAGCGCGTCAGTTTCCACTGGCCGTTGCCTGGATTCCTCGCACTGCTGCCACTGCTGCCGCGTTTCCTCGATGGCTGGCCGCGATGGTTGCGTCGCTCGACGATGATCACCGCCGCGGCCGGTCTCATTGGCGTGCTGGGTTATTACGTCGCCGTGTCGATCCCGGACGTGCGCGCACGATCGGCCGCGGAGAAGTGGTACCCGGGCAACTTCGCCGGCTGGGACACCGTGGCCGCCGCGGTGCGGGAAGAACAGGCCGCAATGCCGCCGGGGACACAGGTGGTGGCGGACAATTTCAAGCTCGGCGCCGAACTGGGCTTCGCGCTCGGCAACCCGCGTATCCCGGTGCTCGATCATCCGCTGAACCGAAAGCATGGACGTGCACCGCAGCTGCGCCTGTGGGGGCTGGAGGCCGAGGCACGCTCACTGCGCGGTGATCGGCCGCTGCTGCTCGCGGTGGGCGTCAGCGAGGTCGAGTTCAAGTATCTGCACCAGCGCTATCTCGCCCTGTGCCAGGCGGTCGGCCCACTGCCGCCACCGCGCGTGCTCAATATCGACCATGGCCGGCAACGCATCGCGCTGTTCCGCCTGGAAGGCAAGGCCCAGGGGACGTGCACGGCTCCCGCCATCGCCTGGATCGATTCCCCCGCAGCGGGAAGCCGCGTGGGGCGGAGGATCGCCGTGGAGGGTTGGGCCTTCAGGCAGGGAACAGGCCTGCAACGCATCGAGGCCACGCTCGACGGCCAGCCAGCCGGCTTTCTCGCCTACGGTCAGCCTTACCCGGGGCTCGACCGTTCATGGCCGGGCCTGGACGATCCGAACGCTCCAGCGCTGGGTTTTGGCGGGCTGGTGGAAGCGGGCGGGCTCGCTCGCGGCCGTCATTGGCTCGGCCTGCGGCTGCACGGCCGCGACGGCAGTGTCGAGGTCTGGCCTGAAATTCCGATCGAGGTGGGCCGCTAGGGCAGCGCGAAACCCACGTCGCGCAGGAGGCGCGCGGTGCCGATCAGCGGAAGACCGATCAGGGCGGTCGGGTCGGTCGATTCGATACGGTCGAACAGCGTGATGCCCAGGCCTTCCGACTTGAAACTGCCTGCACAGTCGAAGGGACGTTCCGCGTCGACATAGCGCTGGATTTCGCCGCGCGACAATGCCCTGAAGCACACCAGCGTGCGGTCGAGGTGCAGGCCGGCGACATGGCCGCCACGCACGAGGCATACGGCGTTGTGGAAGGCGATGACTTGCCCTGCCATGGAGGCCAGCTGCTCGATCGCATGCGCACGGTCGCCGGGTTTGCCGAGCGGCTGGCCGTTGCGTTCCGCCAGTTGGTCCGAACCAATCACCCAGGCATCCGTATGCCGCGCTGCAACAGCAGACGCTTTTTCGCGTGACAGGCGTGCTGCGGTATCGGCGGGCGACTCGTCGGTGATGGGGGTCTCGTCGACTTCCGGCGCTTGAGCATCGAACGGGAAGCCCAGACGCCCCAGCAGCGCGGCCCGGTAGCGGGAAGTCGATGCAAGGATCAGGCGCGTCTCAACCACGGGGCGAGCGTGCCTGTTCGATGCACTGGAGCTGGTGCTCGATCCGGCTGCGCGCATCATCGATGGCGGCACGGACCCCGCTGAGCTGTTGCGGCGTGGCATCCGCGCCATGATCACGCAGCCACAGTCGCTGGCGCAGCATCTCCTTCATCGCATCGCCGACGGGGGCGGCTCCGGACTCGCCGGCCACCGCTGTGATCTCGGTGCGTGCGATACGCAGCCGGTCCTCAAGTGCATCGGCAGCATCCAGCACGTCGCGCAGCGCACGCTGGTGCGGCGAGAGCCGGCGGGCACGGCGGAGAACCAGAAAGGCGAGAATGACCGCGACCACGGCGATGGCGGACAGGCTGACAGCAGTCACGGCAGTCTCCAGAGGGTTTCGCAGTCTGCCGTTGCGCCCGCCCGGCCTGCAAACATGGCTGCGTGATCTGGGTCGCGGTATTCGCTGGTTTGACAGTTTCCGGTCTACTCCCTAACATTTCGCGGCTTATGTCCGCGGAATCGCCCCGTCAGTCGGTGCCCGAGACCCTGGACGCCTGGCGCCAGGTGACGGCACGTCGTGGCTTTGAAGGCCGTGTATCGCTCGCTTCGCTCCGTCGCCTCGGCAGCCTGCTCGAGGAGCCGGACGGTACGGTCGGTTTCTCCCTGGACTTCGATCGGGACGGCTTCGGCGTGGCCTATGTCGAGCTGAAAGTCGACGCGCAGCTGCCGCTGCTCTGCCAGCGCACGCTTGAGCGGTTCGTGCTGCCGGTCAGGATCGACCAGCGTATCGGCCTGATCACGGACGAGGCCGATGAAGCAGGTTTACCGGAAGGTTACGAGCCGTTGCTGCTCGACGAATCCGGCGAGCTGCGCACGCTGGACCTGATCGAGGACGAGCTGATCCTCGCGGTGCCGGTGCTTCCGATGATGCCGGGCACCGAGGCCGTCGAAAGCGAATGGACGGGTGGGGAGGCGCCGGTCGAGGCCGCAAAGCCGAATCCGTTCGCGGTGCTGGCCGCATTGAAGAAACGCAGCGAGTAGCCGACCGGCTGCCCGCCGTCCTCCAGGTGGCCTCGGCCTCCCCGCTGGGCGATAATTTCCACTTTCGGCCAGGGCCCGTCGCCCGAGCCGCCACATGTTGCTCCGGAGCACCCCGATGGCCGTTCAGAAGTCCCGCGTTTCCCCCTCCCGCCGTGGCATGCGCCGCGCCCACGATGCGCTGAGCCCGAAGCAGCTGGCGACCGATCCGACCTCGGGCGAGACGCATCTGCGCCACCACGTCACCGCCAACGGCTACTACCGTGGCAAGAAGGTCATCGAGACCAAGACCAGGATCGCGGACGAAGAGTGATCCCCGGCGTGGCGGCCACCTACCGTCGCGCACCGCGTTGATGGCACGCGGCACGCCGCGCGGCCGACACGGATGCGACCTTCGGGTCGCATCGGTCTTTCAGGTCCCGCATCGACTGGTGGGGGACGCCCGCTCGCGGCGATGCCGGTGCGGCATCACGGCGAGGCAGGGCGGATGACTCCTACGATCTACGCACGTATCGCGGGCACCGGCAGTTACCTGCCGGAAAAGGCCCTGACCAATGCCGACCTCACGCAGTTCGTCGAGACCAGCGACGAGTGGATCGCGGCGCGCACCGGGATCCGCGAGCGCCATGTCGCCGCCGAGGGCGAGACCACCTGCGACCTCGCCTTCCATGCCGCAACGCGTGCGATGGAAGCGGCTGGCGTTACCGCTGCCGAAATCGACCTGATCGTGCTCGGCACCACCACGCCCGACATCATCTTCCCATCGACCGCCTGCCTGCTGCAGGCACGACTCGGTGCCATCGGCTGCCCTGCATTCGATGTCAACGCCGCCTGTTCTGGCTTCATCTACGCACTGACCATCGCCGACAAGTTCATCCGCTCCGGCGCGGCGAAGACGGCACTGGTGATCGGCGCGGAAACGCTCACGCGCATGCTCGACTGGAGCGATCGCTCGACCTGCGTGCTGTTCGGCGACGGCGCCGGTGCCGTGGTCCTCAAGGCCGATACCGAGACCGGGATCCTCAGCACGCATCTGCATGCCGACGGCAGCAAGAAGGAAATGCTCTACAACCCGGTGGGCGTCTCCGCAGGCTTCAAGCACGACGAACACAATTCGGGCGTGCGCGTAATGATGTCGGGCAACGACGTCTTCAAGTACGCGGTGAAGGCGCTCGATTCGGTCGTGGAGGAGACGCTCGAGGCGAATGGCATC
>SCUY01000285.1 GCA_004322525.1 Lysobacter sp.
CGCGCCGTCTCCAGCGGCACCACGACGATGTCGTCCTGATCCTGCCCGAAGCCCCCCTGCCCTTTCGACTTCAGCACGCCGCTGACGGTAAACGGCACGCGCCCGAGGCGAACCGTCTGGCCGACGGGATCCTCGTCGCCGAACAGTTCGCGGCGCACCGTTTCGCCGAGGATCACCGACTTCGCCCCGTTGTAGTCAGCGGGCAGGAATGCCTCGCCGCTCACGACCTCCCAGCCATTGATCGAAAACCAGTCGGGCTGCACGCCCTGCCACTGCGTCGACCAGTTGTTCTCCGCATAGACCGCCTGGGTTCCCCCGCGCAGGCTGGCAGCGACGTACTGAACTTCCGGCAGGTCACTGCGGATCGCGGCGGCGTCGGCCTCGGTCAACGTGATGTTCGACCCCGCGCCCATGTGCACGCCACCGAAGCCGCGCCGTGCGCCCGCGCTGATATCGAGGCGGTTGGAGCCCAGGCCGGAGACCAGTTTGTCGATTTCCGCCTGGGTTCCCTGCCCGACCGACACCATCACGATCACCGCGGCGATGCCGATGATCACACCCAGGGAGGTGAGCGCGCTGCGCAGCCAGTTTCCACGCAGCGAAAATGTCGCGGTGCGGACGACTTCGGAAAGCCTCATGCGAGCGCCGCCTCTTCGTGCAGTTCACCATCGCGCATCGCGAAGATGCGGTCGGCGTGTGCGGCCACTTCCGCATCGTGGGTGATCAGCACCACCGTATGGCCGTCGGTTCGCAACTGCTTGAACAATGCGAGGATCTCCTCGCCGGTACGGCTGTCGAGCGCGCCGGTGGGTTCATCGGCCAGCAGCACGGGAGGCCGGTTGATCAGCGCGCGGGCGATGGCCACGCGTTGCTGCTGGCCGCCGGACAACTCGCTGGGGCGGTGATGCACGCGCGTACCCAGGCCGACAGCCTCCAGCGCGATACGCGCACGCTGCATGCGCTCGGGACGCGGCACATCCGCATAGGCGAGTGGCATCGCGACATTTTCCAGTGCATCCATCCGCGACAGCAGGTTGAAGCCCTGGAAGACGAAGCCGATCGTGCGCAGCCGCAGTTGCGCACGGGCTTCGGCATCGAGCATCGCCACGTCCACTCCGTCGCAGAGATAGGTGCCATGGCTCGGTGTGTCGAGGCAGCCGATCAGATTCATCAGCGTCGATTTGCCCGAACCGGACGGCCCCATGAGGGCCACGAACTCGCCGCGCATGATGCGCAGGTCGACACCGCGAAGCGCCACGACCTCCGCTTCCGTGCCTGCTGAATACACCTTGCCAAGGGCGCGCGTCTCGATGACCGCAGCGGTCATTTCGGTGTGCGCTCCGCCGCGGTGATGACCGCATCGCCTTCGCGTACGGAACCGGAAACCTCGGTGAAACTGCCGTCGCTCGCGCCCAACCGCAGCATCACGCGGCGCGGTTTTCCATCAGTCAGCAGGTAGACCGGTGCGCGGCGCGCGGTGACCAGCTCGCCCAGGCCGCGGTCCCAGCGCTGCTGGCGTTCGGGATCCAGCACGGCACGGAAAGCCGCGAACTGCTGCGCCAGCCGGTCCGCCAGGCGTTGGCGGAATGCGCCTGAATCGGCGCCGGCGCCATGCTCGCCTCGACCACCGCCACCGCTGCCACCACCGCCACCGCCACCGGGACGACCGAACAGGCGGCTTCCCCCCGTTGCCGTGCCAGGCGATGCGCGGCGCGCGGCGAGGCGTTCGCGCACCTGCGCCTGGGCGGCATCGAACGCCTGCCGCTGGGTGGCGTCGAGTGAAAGGGATGTGGCCAGCGCCTGCAGATCGTCAGCGAGGCCGGCCCGGCCGCCGCCGGCGGATGCACCCGCGACATCGGCCCCATCGTCCGCCGGCGTGTAGCGCAGTGCGGCATTGGGCACGCGCAGCACGTTGTCGCGGCGGCTGACCTCGATCTCGGCATTCGCGGTCATGCCCGGCAGCAGCGCGCCATCACGGTTGTCCACCTCGATCACCACCGGGTAGGTCACCACATTGCTGGTCGTGGTGGCCGACAGCCGCACCTGGCGCACCGCGCCGCGAAAGCGCCGGTCCGGGAATGCGTCGACGGTGAACGTCGCACGCTGCCCGACCTTGACCTGCCCGATGTCGGCCTCGTCGACGGCGAGCTCGATCTTCATCTTCGACAGGTCTTCGGCGAGTTTGAACATCTCCGGCGCCTGCAGGCTGGCCGCAACGGTCTGGCCACGCTCCACGCTGCGCGTCAGCACGACTCCATCGACGGGCGAGCGGATCTCGGAGCGCCCAAGGTTCAGACGTGCGGTACGGCTCCCCGCGCGTTGCTGCGCCACCTGCGCCTGGTTGGCAGCCAGTTGCGCGCGCGCCTGCTCCAGAGCCGAGCGGGCGAGGTCAACGTCCGCTTTCGCGATCAGTTTCTGCAGCCCCAGCTCGGCCTTTCGACGGTAGTCGAGCTCCGCGTTGCGAAGCGCGGCCGCCGCCTGCGCGGCATTCGCCTGTGCTGCGCCAATGGCGGCATTGCCTTGCGCGATCTGTGCTTCGTAGGTGCTCGGGTCGATTCGCGCGAGCACCTGTCCCCGATGCACGCGGTCGTTGAAATCGACGAGCACGTCGGTGACCCGCCCGGAGATCTCGCTGCCGACCACCACCGTCGAGATCGCACTGAGCGCGCCCGTGGAGGAAATGACCACGCGGATGGGGCCACGCTCCACCCGCGCGGTGCGGTAGCCGCCATCGGCCGGGCCGCGATGGCTACGCGTCCACGTCCATGCCGCGATCGCGGCGATCGCGGCGAGAACGAGCAGGACGGCGACAAGGCGGGGGGCAATGCGGGGGGCAATGCGGGGCGCGGCGGGGGAGGTTGGGCTCATTCGATTCGAAGGCGCAAAAGACGGCGTGAACGTACGGTAACGCGCGTGGAGCGGATCGGTTGACCTGTATCAACGCGCCAAGCGGATCGTCGCGATCGTGCCCTCGCCTGGCGTGCTCGACAGGTCGACCGGCCAGCCAAAGCGCTCACCGAGGCGGCGCACCACCGACAGGCCGATGCCCATGCCGTCGTCGCGCTCGCGGTCCTGCCGGTAGAACGGGTCGAACGCCTTTGCCAGCGCATCGGTAGACATTCCGATACCGGTGTCGCGCACTTCGATGCGGTCCGGCATCAGCACCACCTCCACCCGCCCGTGCTCGGTGAAGCGCACCGCATTGCTGAGCAGGTTGCCCACCATCAGGCTCAGTACACGGCGGGGCGCGTCGATGACGCCACCGCCGCGGTCGATCACCCGCAACTCCACCGGCTTGTCAGCGAGCAGCGGGCGCACGGCTTCCACTTCGTCGTCAACCACCTCATGCACGTCGAAGCGCTCACTTTCCGATTCGACATCAGCATCACGGGCGAGGATGAAGAACGCGTCGATCACCGCCTGCATGTCGTGGCCGGCGCGCTGGATGCGCCCGACAGCGCGGCGCGAGCGGTCGGGCAGGCCGGGATCGGCCGCCATGATGTCGGAGGCCACGCGGATGACAGTCAATGGCGTGCGCAGCTCGTGGCTCGCATCACGGGTGAAATGACGCTCGCGATCGATGTGCTCGCCCACGCGCGAGGCGAGCCCGCGCAGCGCATGGGCAAGGCGGCGGACTTCACTGCCTGCATCGGGCGGTATGGCCTGCGGAGCGAGCGCGGCCGCGTTGTTCCGCGCACGCGGATCCCAATGCGCGACGACGCCAGCGAGCCAGCTGACAGGCGAGACAAGCCCCTTCGAGGTGCGATAGGTCAACCACGCCGACAGGTAGGTGACGGCGAGAGCCAACAGCAGGCTGAGGCCGCCGGTCCAGAAGATCGCGTTGTCCACCAGCGTGGGCTGGAATTCGATGTAAAGCCTGCCGGCCGGGCGCTTCTCCACGATGAAGGCCGGTGATCCCCACCACGGCATATGCACACCATCGCGAAGCCCGCGCAAAGGTTCAGGCAGCGCATCCACCGGCCTTCCCGCGGGCAGGAAGAACGTGCGCATGCTCGAATTGCCCGGGAGCGCGCCGCCTCCGTCAACACGGACCTGCTGCCAGGCAGCGCTGGCTTCGTCATGCAGGCGCGCGCGCAGCAGCGTATGGCGCACCGACACCGCCACCACGGCGATGCCGGAC
This sequence comes from Lysobacter sp., assembly GCA_004322525.1. Lineage (GTDB taxonomy): Bacteria > Pseudomonadota > Gammaproteobacteria > Xanthomonadales > Xanthomonadaceae > Cognatilysobacter. The sequence continues at coordinate 4,142 of SCUY01000285.1, forward strand.
GCCAGCACGAGGCTGGCGAACAGCGCCTGCGCGATGAACGCCAGCTTGATCTTTCTGGGTAAACCCTGCGGCATGGTGACGCCGGATTACTCCGGCGGCTGCGAAATATCCGCGATGCGATAGCCGGCCGACTGCACGGTATGCAGCAGCTGCTTGTCGAACGGTTTGTCGATCGTCTTGCGCAGGTTGTACAGGTGGCTGCGCAGCGTGTCGGAGTCCGGCAGACCATTGCCCCAGATCTCGCGCTCGATCTCCTGGCGGCTGACCACGCGGGGCGATTCGCGCATCAGGATGGTGAGCAGGCGCAGGCCGATCGGCGAGAGCTGCAGCTCGACGCCACCGCGGGTCACGCGGAGCGATGCCGGGTCGAGCACCAGGTCGGCCACCTTCAACACCTCGCCACCCACCTGGCGGCGCTCGCGACGGATCAGGGCGCGCAGGCGGGCCTCGAGTTCCTGGATCGCGAAGGGCTTGGTCAGGTAATCGTCGGCGCCGGCGGACAGCCCGGTGAGCTTCTCGTCGAGCGTATCGCGCGAGGTCAGCATCAGCACCGGAGTCGACTTGCGCGCTTCCTCGCGCAGCCGCTTGCACACTTCCACGCCGTCCAGGCGCGGCAGCATCAGGTCCAGCACCAGCACGTCGTAACTGTTCTCGGCGGCCAGCCGGTAGCCGTCGAGGCCGTCCGATGCGTAGTCCACCTCGAAGCCGCGGCTTTCCAGGTATTCGCCCATCATCTCGGAAATGTTGCGGTTGTCCTCGATGATGAGTACGAGTCCGCCGTCGCGGTTGTTCTGCATGGGATGAGCCCTCCTTCAGTTTTGTGAAAGGTGCCCTCCGTGAAGTCTAGATGCCGTGAAGACCCGTGAATTCACTCAGAAGTTGTCCACGCCCATGAATCCCCGCCTGCTCGCCCCTCTCCTGCTGCTCGGCTCCAACGTCTTCATGACCTTTGCCTGGTACGGCCACCTGCGGTATCGCAAGTCGCCGCTTATCGCCGCGATCCTCGTCAGCTGGGGCATCGCGCTGTTCGAATACTGCCTGCAGGTGCCGGCCAACCGTATCGGCGCGGAGGTCTACAGCGCGCCGCAGCTCAAGGGCATGCAGGAGATACTGACGCTGCTCGTCTTCGTGGTGTTCTCGACCTGGTACCTCGGCCAGCCGCTGAAGTGGAACCACTGGGCGGGCTTTGCATTGATCCTGGTCGCGGGCTGGCTGATCTTCCTGGAGTGACGGCATACACAACACCGGAGCGACACATGCAGCGATTCACGCGCTTTGGCGAGTTCTATCCGTTCTACCTGGCCGAGCATGCGCATCCGGCCAGCCGTCGCCTGCATTTCATCGGCAGCCTCGGGGTGATCGCATTCGTAGCGGCGGCAATCGCCACCCGCGATGCGCGCTGGCTCATCGGTGCGCCACTGTGCGGTTACGGTTTCGCCTGGGTCGGGCACTTCGTCTTCGAGATCGGAAGAGC
>SCUY01000286.1 GCA_004322525.1 Lysobacter sp.
CCGTATTCCACGCCTCCGATAGTGGATTGGTGGTGGAGGCTGCACGCAGTAAATTGAACAGCGCAGTTCCCCGCAGGGTATTGTCCGCCCCGGATTCGATGAAGTCGGAACTGCCGTTCCGGCCGTTGCGCATCAGTCCGTCGATGCCCGCCTTCACGTTGTCAGCCGACGAATATTCACCGGACGTCACGCGTGAAAGCAGTCGCGGAACGTAAAGATTATTCGATTGGTTCTGCAGCTTCATGAACATTCCGGCGAGGCGTGCCTGGTCTGCATCCGACGCCTGCTGATACAGCGGGGTCCTCTGCAAGCGCTCGAGCGCCGAATCGCCATTCCGTGCTGTCACATCGACAGCGGTGACCCCGGCGACGTGCCGAGTGTCCAGCGCATGCACGAAGTTCTGGCCGGTTTCGGTTGCGAGGAAACGGTTCAGCCGACTTCGATCTATGTCGTACGCGTGGTCGTCCTCCATCGCGTGGCCGGTTCGCTGCAGCGCGGTCAGCGTCGCCGTGTACTCGCTTGCGCTGAACTTGAGCGTCGCATGGTCCGGCTGGCGAGTAGCCCACGCCTGGTAGGCGTCAAGAAATTCCGGCGCGACGTTGGGATGCTGGCCCAAGTCTATCTGCAGCGTGCCGAACGAGTAGCCGCTGTTGCCAGCAGGTTCCATCAGACCATCGCGTCCGACGTTACCCGCGAAGCTGAGGCGGTACGACACGTCGCGACCGCCGATGCTGCCTTCGGAAGTGACACCCACAGCGAAGTAAGCGAGCGCCTTCAACTCGTTCTGGGTCAGGCCAGTCCGGCTCGTCATCGCGTGCCCTCCGCCGCCCCAGCCAGACACGCCTTGACCCAAGGCTCATTCGCAAGCGTCGTGAGTTGCGTGCCGGGCTGCGCGCTTCTCGCGTAACGCGCCTTGCACTCACCTGTGTCGCCGGTCCGCTCGGCAAGTTTGTCGTCGCACAGCTCCAAGGGCTTATCGATCGATTCCCAGCCAGCGTCGCACTCGGTCTGCGTCTCGCTGCCCGGGCGCCCACATACCTTCGTGCGGCGCGCCGAAGTTGCCGAGAGTGCCTTCGCCTCGAGGTGACCGTAATAAAGGTCAGCCGTCGCAACATACGCCCACGTCCCGCAAATCTGGTCGCCGTGCTGGAGCAGCAGGTAACGGCTGCACTCGTCGGGCGACCCCCCCTCGTCGCACTCCTCCCAGACGCCGGTGAATGGAGCCCCCGCATCAAAGATGCCCGCACCGGGCGCCGGTTTAGGGGACGCCGAAACCGCGGTCGACTCAGCTTTCGCTGTATGTCTTTGGGTGGGCGCAGTATGCCTTTGGGTGGGCGCACTCTCGGGCGCGTCCCCGTGAGGCGCGGAGCAGGCGGCGAGGCCAATGCAAAGCGTCAAGCCGAGCAATCGCATGGAACATCCTTGTTCTGTCTTGGTGCTGCCCTTTTTGCCCGAGCTGCACCGGGGATGCAAGGTTCTTGCGAACTACCGCTAAGCGAGGGGTACGATCCGCGCAACGACTCTGGTGGAGGATGAACGAACAAGTGGTGCGGCCGGCGGTAGGTGTTCCCGGTCGTCGGCCCAGGAAATGGGCGGCGGCGGCGGATGACGTGGAAAGCGCACTCTGAGCCCTGCTTTTGAATCCCAGATCGCCTTGCCCTGCGCGGTGGACTGCCCCGCATTCCACTCTGCCCCCCGTTTTCCCGTTTTCGGACCCCCGTTTTCACCTTGGCCAGCCAGCAGCTGGCACTACCCTGCCCACGTCGAAAGCCCGGGCCGCTACTCGGAAAGCGGTCAGAGCCGTTTACGAAGGGGATCAAGCGCTTCGAGAGCCGCACGGACCGGTTGGGGAATCGCACCGCGCAACGACGGAATCACTCGGAACCGTGGCGGAATCACTCGGAGCGCTTTCCGAACAGTTCGAAGTGCGTCCGTAATCGATGGAAATGCTTCGGGAAGCGCCGCCGCGGCCTCGCACCCGCCTGAAACCACAGGCCGCCCGGAGGCGGCCTGTTCGATACAGCGGACGCGCACGGCTCAGGCCGGTTGGGCGGCCGTCGCGGCAGGCTTGCGGCGGTTCTTGGCCCAGCGGCCGGACAGCTCGCGGCGGAGGTCGTCCAGGCCCTGTGCGCCGCCGGAGAGCTTGATCTGGGCGTAGCCCTCCAGCGCCACGTCCATCACGTCGCTGCCGAGCGCGGCGATGGTGTCGTCCCATGCGCGAGGTCAGGCGCTGCAGGCGCTCCAGCAGGGGCTGCAGGCGGTCGAGCGCGGCGAGGTCGGCCTGCGCGGCGGCCAGGTCGAGGCTGGGCGGGACGATCTTCGGGTTCTGCTCCAGCACGCGCAGCGTCTGCCGGGCGAACGGCTCCGAGCGCGGGCCCATGATCATCAGGCCGCGGCGGTCAGCGGGATCCAGCGAGATCAGCCCCGGCAGCCCAGCCTCGATCTGGTCGAGCGCGGTGCGCACCGTCTCCAGCTGCTCATGGCTCACTTCGAGCGAAATCAGGTTCTGCGACACATCCATCTCCTTATGTTTCCGTGTGTGCGAACGCGGACTCATGTCCGCGCGTCCTTGCTCCGCCGGGTCCGTGGCGTGGGTCCGTGCCGGGGGCGACGGAGCGGGGGTGAGTTTCGCAGCCGGTTCGGCCCGAAAGCAAACCGGTGCCTCCGGTGCTACCGCCGCAGCCGAGCCTGCAAGAACACGTTGTCGCGGTGGTAACTGAGGAACGCACGCTGTCCTTCTGAAAACGAACCGACGCTACTAAGACTCGCGGGGTCAAGGCCCATGGCTCGCAGCGACGGCGCATGCGCCACTGGCGAAACTAAAACCCTGCCGGAGTCTTCGAAGCTCAAGAAGCCTCGGTCGAAAAGGTGGTCGGCGTCGGGGGTAAGTAGCAACCCGTTCTCGCCATCGAGTCGCTCTACGTTGCTGGCGTCGCGCCACGGCTTGCAATGGCTGGCACGCAAATGCTCTACGCGGTCCACGCCGGTCAGCCGACAGCGTCGTTCAATCTGCATGACGCGCTGCTTGAACAAGCCCTGCCCGCGTCGCGCCTGCACGATGGCCTGACGCGTCGTCTCTGGCACCGCCTCATCGCG
>SCUY01000287.1 GCA_004322525.1 Lysobacter sp.
CGATCCGCGCGAACGGCGATACCGCCAACAAGATCGGCACCTACCAGCTCGCGATCTCGGCACGACACCACGGCGTGCGTTTCATGGTCGCGGCACCGTCATCCACCGTCGATCTGGAAACGCCATCAGGCGATGCTATCCATATCGAGGAACGCGAGCCGACCGAACTGCTCTCGCTCGGCGGCGTGCGCACGGCGGCGGAGCTTGTCGAAGCCTGGAACCCGGTCTTCGATATCACTCCGCATGAGCTTGTCGACGTGATCGTGACCGAGCGCGGAGTGATCGAACGCCCGGATGAAGCGGCGATGCGCATCGCGTTTTCCTGACGTCCCCCGGCCTGCGGCCTGCGGCGCGTTCGGGCGGCATTGTTCCTGTGGGCCGCGTTATCCGCATACCCCGTGCAGGCATGCCGGCGGGGCAGGGTCGGCGGGTTGTGCCGGCTGCCTTGATCACCCGTAAATCATTGTTTTTCCGCTGATTTCCGGATGCTTTCGGGTGCCCTTCGTGCTAATATTTCACCTCTTCAGGACCCCGCCTGCAGATGCCTCCGTCGCGGTCTTTTCCGCCGCCACCGGAGCCGCATCGGACAGGCGCGTCCGCACCCCAAGACGGATGCCCGATGTCGGAACTCGCACGCGAAATCATCCCGGTCAACCTCGAAGACGAGATGCGCCGCAGCTACCTCGATTACGCGATGAGCGTCATCGTGGGCCGCGCGCTCCCGGACGTGCGCGACGGCCTCAAGCCGGTCCATCGCCGCGTGCTCTTCGCGATGCACGAGCTGGGCGCGCACAGCAACCGTCCGTACTACAAGTCGGCGCGAATCGTCGGTGACGTCATCGGCAAGTACCATCCGCACGGCGACACCGCGGTATACGACACGCTGGTGCGCATGGCACAGCCGTTCTCGCTGCGTTACATGCTGGTGGACGGGCAGGGCAACTTCGGATCGATCGACGGCGACTCCGCCGCGGCCATGCGTTACACCGAGGCGCGCATGTCGCGTATCGCGCATGAGCTGATGGCGGACATCGACAAGGAAACCGTCGACTTCCAACCCAACTACGACGAGAAGGAACTCGAGCCCACCGTCATGCCGACGCGGGTGCCGAACCTGCTCGTCAATGGCTCGGCAGGTATCGCGGTCGGCATGGCGACGAACATCCCGCCGCATAACCTCAACGAGGTCGTGAACGCAACGATCGCGCTGATAGACAATCCTGACATCGACGTTGATGGCCTGATGGAGTTCATTCCGGGGCCGGACTTCCCCACGGCAGGCATCATCAACGGCACCGCCGGCATCGTCGCGGCGTATCGCACCGGTCGCGGACGGGTGCGTATGAAGGCGCGGGCTAGCATCGAGGCGATGGAAAACGGCCGCGAGGCCATCATCGTCACCGAGATCCCCTACCAGGTGAACAAGGCGCGGCTGATCGAGAAGATCGCGGAACTGGTGAAGGAAAAGCGTCTCGAAGGCATCAGCGAGTTGCGTGACGAGTCCGACAAGGACGGCATGCGCATCTACATCGAGGTGCGCCGTGATTCGTCGGCGGACGTGGTGCTGAACAATCTCTATCAGCAGACGCAGATGGAGTCGGTGTTCGGCATCAACATGGTCGCGCTGGTGGATGGGCGGCCACAGCTGCTGAACCTGAAGCAGATCCTCGAAGCCTTCGTGCGCCACCGCCGTGAAGTAGTCACGCGCCGGACGATTTTCGACCTTCGCAAGGCGCGTGCGCGTGCGCATGTCCTTGAAGGCCTGACGGTCGCGCTCGCCAACATCGATGAGATGATCGAGCTGATCAAGACCTCGGCGAACCCGAACGAGGCACGTGAGCGCATGTTGGCGCGCACGTGGGAGCCGGGGCTGGTCAGCTCGCTGTTGGCCGCCGCCGGCGCGGATGCCTCGCGACCGGACGACCTGCCCAAGGGTGTCGGACTGGTGGACGAGCGGGGTACGTCGCGCTACCAGCTTACCGAGACGCAGGCGCATCTCGAGGATCTGCTGC
>SCUY01000288.1 GCA_004322525.1 Lysobacter sp.
ACTGCGCGTGCACCGCGAGCGCCTTGTCGAAATACTCGTCGCTGGTCTTCGCCCATGCGGTGGGGAAGTCGATCACCGGCAGCCCGACCATCGCGCGGAAGCCATGCGCGGCATAGGTTTCGGCCTGCACGTCGGGGAAAAAGTAGTTCTCGTTGGCACAGGTGGTGCCGCCGCGCAGCATCTCCGCGATCGCCAATGTCACGCCATCCCGCACGAACTCCGGCCCGATCACCGCGCCTTCCACCGGCCAGATATGACCCTGCAGCCATTCCATCAATGGCAGGTCATCGGCGATGCCGCGCAGCAGCGTCATCGGATTGTGCGTATGAGCGTTGATAAGGCCGGGGATCAGCACGGCCTCGGGCCGTTGCAGCGTCTCGCTCGGGAGGTAAGCAGCGCGCAACTCCGCCACCGGACCGACGGCGACGATGGCGCCGGCATCGACCGCTACGGCGTAGCCCTCGAACACCACACCATGCGGCACGACCGGAACGAGAAATCCCGGTTCGATGAGCAGGTCGCACAGGGTCGGCGCATTCATGCGATCACGCATCCTCTTGGATCGGCCGGCACCCGGGCGCGACCGGCCATCGTCACTTCACGCGGCTGACGTACTCGCCAGAACGCGTGTCGACCTTGATGATCTCTTCCTGGCCGACGAACAGCGGCACGCGCACGACCGCGCCCGTTTCCAGCGTGGCCGGCTTGCCGCCGCCGCCCGAGGTGTCGCCACGCACACCCGGGTCGGTCTCGGTGATCTTCAGCTCAACGAAGTTTGGCGGCTGCACCATGATCGGGGTGCCGTTCCAGAGGGTGACCACGCACTCCTCTTCGCCCTTCAGCCATTTTTCGGCGCCGCCCATGCCGGATTTCTCGGCCTGGAACTGCTCGAAGCTTTCCGGGTTCATGAAGTGCCAATGCTCGCCATCCGCGTACAGGAACTGCATGTCGGTATCGACGACATCGGCCACTTCCAGGCTGTCGGTCGCCTTCATCGTCATTTCCACGACGCGGCCGTTCTTGATGTTGCGGAACTTGATGCGCGTGAATGCCTGGCCCTTGCCCGGCTTGACGTATTCGGTCTCCGTGATGACGCACGGATCGCTGTTGACCAGGATCTTCTGCCCGTTCTTGACGTCGTTCATGCCGAGGCTGGCCATGCATAAGCTCCTGCGCGGTGTCGTGCCGGGGCGGCGGGCGCGGCCGGCTAGAATGTGATGGCGCCGCGCCCGGAAGCCGGCGAGTCGAGAAATCAGCCCGCGATGATACCCGCAGCGATCCCCCTGCCGCACCCGGCGGCCGACGGCCAATGGCGACAGATCTGGCGCGATGCCGTCCGCGACCCGCGCGAATTGCTCGAACTGCTGGGCCTGCGCGACATCGCCACCGGGATGTCGCAGGACGCGGCGCATGCCTTTGCATTGCGCGTGCCGCGAGGCTTCGTCGCGCGCATGCGGCATGGCGACCCGGCAGACCCGTTGCTACGCCAGGTGCTCCCGCTGGATGCCGAATGCCATCCGATGGAAGGTTTCGGCATCGATGCAGTCGGTGACGGGCCCGCCCGTGCCGGCCAGGGTGTCATCCGCAAATACCGGGGGCGTGCGCTGCTTGTCGCGACGGGGAGCTGCGCGGTCAATTGCCGTTACTGCTTCCGCCGGCATTTCCCCTATGCCGAAGAGACCGCGGCAGCTGGCCAGTGGCACGCCGCGGTCGCGCTCATCGCCGCCGATCCCACTATCGACGAGGTCATCCTCTCCGGCGGCGATCCGTGGTCGCTCTCCACCCCGAAGCTTGCCGAGTTCACCACTGCGCTGGTACGCGTGCCGCATGTCCGTCGGCTGCGCATCCATACGCGCCTGCCCGTCGTAATCCCGGAACGGATCGACGGAGAACTGCTGCAATGGCTCCGCAACCTGCCCTGGCCAGTGACGGTGGTGCTGCATGCCAACCATGCCAATGAATTCGACGCCAGCGTCGATGCCGCCTTGGCCGGGCTGCGCGCCGCGGGTGCCATGCTGCTCAATCAGGCTGTGCTGCTGCGCGGCGTCAACGATTCTGTGGATGCGCTGGCGGCGTTGTCCGAGCGCGGCCATCGGGCGGGCGTGCTGCCCTACTATCTGCACCAGCTCGACCGCGTGCAGGGCGCGGCGCACTTCGAGGTCGACGACGCAACGGCATGCTCGCTGCACCGGGAACTGGCTGCGCGGCTGTCGGGCTATCTGGTGCCACGGCTGGTCCGGGAAGTTCCGGGTGACCCGGGCAAGCGGCCACTGTGAAGCCCGCGACTTTTAACAGTCTACGGAGGTTGCAGCCACGGCCAATCGTGTATTTGCTGTCCCGCGAAGGTGGCCGGGCGCCGCCGTTCATGTCATAAACGTGAAGCCTGACAGGAGAAGGGAATGCAGTTCGGGAAAGACGCGGCCCTGCGCCTGCTCATCGTCGACGACAGCGTCGAGGCGGCCGAAGGGGTCGTCAGCGGCCTGCGCAACAGCGGGATCGCGGTTCGTCCGTCACGCCCCGAGAACGCGGAGGACCTGGCGCGCCTCATCAGCCAGCAGTCTCCCGATATCGCCCTGGTCGCGCGCAATGCGGCCTCGCCTGTAGCGGCAGCGGCGGTCTTCCAGCAGATCGCCTCAAGCGGCAAGGATCTCC
>SCUY01000289.1 GCA_004322525.1 Lysobacter sp.
GATCCAGCGCTTCCGCGGCGTCGAGCGTGTTTTCCATCAGCGTCGCTACGGTCATCGGGCCGACCCCGCCCGGCACCGGCGTGATCCAGCTGGCGCGATGCGAGGCGGCCTCGAAGCCGACGTCGCCGACCAGACGGCCATCGTCGAGCCGGTTGATGCCCACGTCGATCACCACCGCACCGGGCTTGACCCACTCGCCCGGGATCAGCCGTGGCCGCCCCACCGCCACCACCAGGATGTCCGCGCCCCGCACGGCTGCCTCCAGCGTCGCCAATGGCGTGAAGCGATGGCAGCAGGTGACCGTGCAACCCGCGATCAGTAGCTCCAGCGCCATGGGACGGCCGACATGGTTGCTGACCCCCACGATCGTCGCGCTCTGCCCGCGCACGGGGCGATCGGTGTAGCCCAGCAGCGTGGTAATGCCGCGCGGAGTACATGGCCGCAGCCCGAATTCGCGCAGCACCAGGTGGCCCACGTTCTGCGGATGGAAGCCATCGACATCCTTGCGCGGGTCGATGCGATTGATGAGGGCGCTCGCATCGCGGCGGTCCGGCAAAGGCAGCTGCAGCAGGATGCCGTGTACGCCCGGGTCGGCATTCAGGCGATCGACCAGCGCGAGCAGTTGCGCGTCGGTTGCATCGGCGGGCAGGTCATGGTCCATCGCGCGGATTCCTACCTTCTGCGCGGCGCGACGCTTGTTGCGCACATAGACGGAGGAAGCGGGATCGTCGCCGACGAGGATCACCGCGAGGCCGGGCGCGGACCTGCCGGCGGCGAGACGGGTGTCGACGCGCGCCTTGAGCTCGTCGAGAAGGGTCTCGGCGATCCGCTTGCCGTCGAGGATGCGGGCGGTCGGAGGATCGGGGCTCATGGGCGGCCGGTTCTGTATCGGGCCGCCATTATCGCCGCTACGACGCACCGCTTCCGCAGAACTGCTGGTAGTCGACATAGCCGGCGAACCGGCGATGTGGCGCGCACACCATGCAGCCCGGATCAGGAGGAATACGCGTCTGGCGGAACCGCATCCCGAGTGCATCGAAATGCAGCAGTCGGCTGCGCAGAGGCTGCCCAATGTTCAGCACGAGCTTGATCGCCTCGGTCGCCTGCAGCAGGCCGATCACGCCGGGGAGTACGCCCAGGACGCCGGCCTCGGCACAGTTGGGCGCCGCTTCCGTGGGCGGCGGCTGCGGGAACAGGCAGCGATAGCAGGCTTCGACGCCACGATGCCGGCCCGCATCGAATACCGCCAGTTGCCCGTCGAAGCGATGCACGGCGCCGTAGACGAGCGGGATGCCGTGATGCACGCAGGCGTCATTGAGCAGGTAGCGCGTGGGGAAATTGTCGGCGCCGTCGATCACTACATCGACGCCCGCCAGCAGCTCATCGACGTTGTCGCAGGTCATGCGTATACGCCGAGCATCGATGTGGACGGACGGATTGAGCGCGGACAGGGCCTCGCGGGCGGAATCGACCTTCGGTTGCCCTACCCGTGCATCGGTATGCAGGATCTGGCGTTGCAGGTTGCTCCGCTCCACCACGTCGTCGTCCACGATGCGCAGGGTGCCGAAGCCGGCGGCCGCCAGGTAATACGCCGCAGGCGATCCGAGCCCGCCTGCGCCTGCCACCAGCACTGTCGCCGTGGCGAGCCGCTGTTGGCCATCAAGGCCGACTTCCGGCAGCCGCAGGTGGCGGTCATACCGGTCCAGGAAGTCGGGGTCGGTGTCCGGCTCCGTCATGGGAAGCCCGTCGGCCCGCCAGCGTCGCGTGCCCCCGTCGACAGAGAACACCCGGAGGTAGCCGAGCGAGAACAGCGCTTCGGCAGCATGCAGTGAACGCATGCCCGACGCGCAGACCAGCCCGATTTCACGGCCCATGTCGGTAAGCACACCCGGAATATCCGCTGCCGCACAGGCGATCGTGCCGGCCGCCGCACCGAGCGCACGTTCGTGCGGTGCACGCACATCCACCAGGACCGCACCCGCCTGCTGGCGCCGATGGGCTTCGACCGGTGTGATCACGGCCACGGGCATGAGCTACTTTCCGCGCTTCGCATGCCGGATCAGGCGGCGCTTCTTCGCCACCTGACGTTCATTCAACGGGTTCTTCTTCCCTTCGAATGGATTGGTGCCCTCGCGGAACACGATCCGTACCGGCGTTCCGACCAGCTTGAAGCGTTTGCGGAAAAAGTTTTCCAGATAGCGCCGGTAGGTCTCGCCCAGGTTGCGCAGGCGCGTACCGTGTATGACGAAGGTGGGCGGATTGGTGCCGGCCGGGTGCGCGAATCGCATCTTGGCGACATGCCCGCGGATTGTGGGCGGCGGGTTCGTCTCGTAGGCGATCTCCACCGCCTTCGTGACTTCGCTGGTGGTGAGTTCGGTGGTGGCCGAAGCATGTGCACGGTGAATGGCCGCGAACAGTTCGCGCAGGCCGGAGCCATGCTTTGCACTGATGCGTACCGATTCCGCCCATTCGACGAAGGTCAGCTTGCGCGAGAGCATCGACTCGGCCTGGTCACGCTGGTAGTCCGTCAGGCCGTCCCACTTGTTCGCGGCGACGACCAGCGCGCGGCCGGCATCCAGCGCAAAGCCGAGCACACTGGCGTCCTGGTCGGTCACACCTTCCGATGCATCGACCAGCACGACGGCGACCTGGCACTGTTCGATCGCCTGCAGCGTCTTCACCACCGAGAACTTCTCGACCACCTCGTCGACGCGGCCGCGGCGGCGAAGGCCCGCCGTGTCGATCAGCCGGTACAGGCGGCCATCCCGCTCCATGTCGATGGCCACCGCATCACGCGTCGTGCCGGGCACCTCGGAGGCGATCATCCGCTCCTCGCCGAGCAGCCGGTTCACCAGCGTGGACTTGCCGACATTCGGGCGGCCGATGAAGGCGACGCGGATGCGTGCGGGATCATTGTCCGGCAGCGTGGTCGCGCCTTCGTCGGGCAGGGACGGATACACGCGAGCCAGCAATGTATCGATGCCCTGCCGGTGCGCGGCGGCGATCGCGATGCGGTCGGACAATCCGTACCGCGCGAACTCGTTGAGTGCCTGCTGCGCGTCGATGCCGTCGGTCTTGTTGACGACCAGCAGCGTGGGGCGGCCGGCGCGACGCAACCAGGCAAGGATCTCGTCATCGAGGGACGACGGGCCTTCACGCCCATCGACCACGAACAGCACGAGGTCCGCCTCCTCCGCCGCGGCGCGCGCCTGGCGGGCCGTTGCCCCGGCGAGCCCCTCGTCCACGCCACCGATGCCGCCGGTATCCACCACCGCGAACGCCCGCCCGCCTTCCGGCCGGCAGACACCGTAATTGCGGTCGCGGGTGACGCCGGGCTGGTCGTGCACCAGTGCATCGCGCGTGCGCGTGAGGGCATTGAAGAGCGTCGATTTGCCGACGTTGGGGCGGCCGACGAGGGCGACTAGCGGAAGCATGGGCGACCCCGGAAAGGCGTGCTGCAAAAAACAACAGGGCCGCAGGTGGCATGCGCCACACTGCGGCCCTCGAAGGAGTTACTCGGCAGCGCGGAACGCGCTCAGGCGGCCATCGACGTTCTGGACGACCACGATCCCGCCAGCAGCGACAGGCGCACCCGTCACGGCGTCACGGCCGGCACGTACGCGCGCGGCAAACGCGCCGGTATCGAGCCGCAGCCAGTGCACGTAGCCCTGGAAATCCCCCACTACCGCGTACTGGCCGGCGATGGCGGGTGCCGTCACCAGGCGACGCGCGAGTGCCGGCTGCTGCCAGAGCGAGCCGCCGCTCTGCTTGTCCAGGCCATGGACACTGCCCGTTGGCTCGGTGACGACCACGCGGTCGGCTGCCACGGCCGGACGGCCAGCGCCACCATGTTCCGACCCCCAGAGCGGCCGGCCACTGGGGCCGTCGATCGCGGCGGTCGTGCGCTTGAAGCTGGTGGCATACACGATGCCGTTGTCGAGCACCGGCGTTCCGTCGACGTCCGCCATTCGATCGAGTTCGGTGCGGCCTTCCGCCTGCCCGACCGGCAGGCTCCAGACGGGGCGACCGTCCGCAACCGCGAGCATCGCGACGGTGCCGTCGTCATTTCCCGTGAAGAGCACGCCTGGACCGAGCGCCGGGCCGTCATTGCCACGGATGCTCAGGTTCGGCAGGTCATGGTTCCAGAACCAGCGGCGCTCGCCGGTGGCCGCATCGAACGCTGTCACGCGGCCGTCGTTGGAGCGCACGAATACCTTGCCCTGCCCGATGGCGGGCGGGGCGATGACTTCATTGTTGACCTTGGCACGCCATTTTTCCGTGCCGCTCGCAGCGTCCAGCGCGATCACTTCGCCTTCCAGGCCACCAACAACGACGAGGCCTTCGCCTACGCCCGGGCCACCGCTGACGCGGACGTCGGTCGTGTAGTGCCAGACGGTCTGGCCGGTCTGCAGATCGAGCGCGGTCACGCCGCCGCGCACCGCCGCGGCATAGACGCGGCCGGCATCGATCACCGGCGCCTGGCGGAGGCCGAGTTCACCTTCACCTTTGCCCACGCCGGTCGACCACAGGGGGGTCACGGTCAGCGTTGGCGAGAACTCGACCAGCGCGTTCGGCTCGGCTTGCTTCGATTCGGATTTGCCACCAAACCAGCCGCGCATCGTCGAGCAGCCTGAAACGGCTGCGACGCAGGCAAGCACGAGGACGGCACGTGCAAGGCGCGACGGCCGGCGCGTGGTGGGGACGGGGGAAACTCGGATCATCAGCGACCTCAAGGTGTCTGCGGGACGGCGGGGGCGCCGCCGACCTGGATATGTTTCAACTCGATCAGGCGACGCTGCGGAGCGCCGACCTCCGTCGCCGCCAGCGCCCTGCGGT
>SCUY01000290.1 GCA_004322525.1 Lysobacter sp.
CGCATCCTGGCCGAGAACGCGGTGCTGGGGATGCCCGAGGTCACGCGGGGCTGGACGCCAGGCTGGGGCGGCGTGCGGCGCGCAGCACATGGCCGTAGTGGTCGGACAGGAACTTGCGAAGGGCGTCGTTCTTCTCGGCGTAGGCGCGCGCGATCACGCGCATGAACGACGCGCCGCCGTGGCGATCCTGTGCCATTGCGAGCGCCGGTTCGACGAAGGCGGCCAGGATAGGCTCGAGTTCCGCGTTCCCGTCGGCCATCGCGGCCTTCAACGCGGAAAGCCGCTGGTCGCTCATCTCGTCCATGCGGCGCCGGAATACCTCGTTGACGAGGTTTTCCTTGCTGCCGAAGTGGTAATTGACCGCGGCGATGTTCACGTCGGCGCGGCTGGTGACCTGCCGGAGCGACGTCCCGCTGAAGCCGTACTGCGCGAACAGCTCCTCGGCAGCGCCGAGAATGCGGTCCTTGGTGGAGAAGGGGGCGGGGCTGGACATGGGTCTGCTCGAATCAAACGCTTGTTTGATGGTAGAGCTGGACCATACGGGGGTCAATGGTCGGTCGCGTGACCTGCGCCAATCGAGTGCGGCCGCTTTCGCCGGGGGCGGCTGAACGCGTAGAATCGTCCGCTGCCGTATCGGCTAAACCCGCGTAACTACGCGGGTTTTTCTTGTTATCTTGGGCCGTCGTAATCCTCGGCGCCCGCCTACCCGGAGAATCTCCATGGCGCTCGAGCGCACCATTTCCATAATCAAGCCCGACGCGGTCGCCAAGAACGTGATCGGCCAGATCTACGCCCGCTTCGAACAGGCCGGCCTCAAGGTCGTCGCCGCGAAGATGAAGCAGCTTTCGCGTCAGGAGGCCGAGGGCTTCTATGCTGTGCATCGCGAGCGTCCGTTCTTCAACGCACTCGTCGAATTCATGGTCTCCGGTCCGGTCATGATCCAGGTGCTGGAAGGTGACAACGCCGTCGCGAAGAACCGCGATCTGATGGGCGCGACCAATCCGAAGGATGCCGCGGCCGGCACGATCCGCGCCGATTTCGCCGACAGCATCGACGCGAACGCCGTGCACGGCTCGGACAGCCAGGAGAACGCGGCGATCGAAATCGCCTACTTCTTCCCGCAGACCGACGTCTACGCACGCTGAGCCGCACTGATTCAAGAGCAGGAAATGACGAGCACGCCCCGCGACATCGACGCCATGCTGATCGACTCGGCACCCACCGTGGCGGCTGCGGCTACGCGCGTGGACGTGCCTGTCGTGGCGAAGCCCGAGGCGAAGAGGACCAACCTCTTCGACCTCGAGCGCGTGCAGCTGGAGGACTTCTTCGAGCAGGTGCTTGGCGAGAAGCGCTACCGCGCGCACCAGGTGATGAAGTGGATCCACCATCGCTACGTCACCGATTTCGCGCAGATGACCGACCTCGGCAAGGTGCTCCGGGCCAAGCTGGAGGCGCATGCGCACGTGCATGCGCCCTCGGTGGTGTTCGACAAGGCGTCCGAGGACGGCACGCACAAGTGGTTGCTGGGGATGGACCCGAAGAACGCCATCGAAACGGTCTACATCCCCGACAAGGGCCGCGGCACGTTGTGCGTGTCATCGCAGGTCGGCTGCGCACTCAACTGCCAGTTCTGCTCGACCGCCACACAGGGTTTCAACCGCAACCTGTCGACCGCCGAGATCATCGGCCAGGTCTGGGTGGCGGCGCGGCATCTGGGCAACGTGCCCCACCAGCAGCGCAAACTCACCAACGTGGTGATGATGGGCATGGGCGAGCCGCTCGCCAATTTCGACAACGTCGTGCGCGCGATGAGCATCATGCGCGACGACCTCGGCTACGGGCTGGCAAACAAGCGCGTCACGCTGTCGACCGCCGGGATGGTCCCGCAGATCGACAAACTCGGCGAACGCAGCGACGTCTCGCTCGCGGTATCGCTGCATGCCGCGAACGACGAGCTGCGCAGCGAGCTTGTGCCGCTCAACAGGAAGTATCCGATCGAAATGCTGATGGAAGCCTGCGTGCGCTATGCGCTGCGCAAGCCGGGCACGTCGGTCACCTTCGAATACACCCTGATGAAGGGCGTCAACGACCAGCCGCAGCATGCACGCGAGCTGGTCCGCCTGCTGCGCACGTTCGACCGCACCGTGCAGATGAAGGGCGCAGCCAAGGTCAACCTCATCCCCTTCAACCCGTTCGCGGGTACGCGTTTCGAGCGCCCGACGGATCAGGCCATTCGCGCATTCCAGAAGCTGCTCAACGACGCCGGCATGATCGCGCCGGTGCGCCGTACTCGCGGCGACGATATCGATGCCGCCTGCGGCCAGCTGAAGGGGCAGGTGATGGACCGC
>SCUY01000291.1 GCA_004322525.1 Lysobacter sp.
AAATACGCCCTTGATCGCCCCGATCGACGCCTTGATGACCTTGATCGGGGTGGCGACCATCCACGAACCCAGCGCCGAGCCGACGATCACGATGATCTCGTTGAGATGCCACAGCGCCAGCACCTTGCCGCCGACCATCACGAAGCCGCCCAGCACGCTGCCAATGACGACAACGGCTCCGATGATCAGAAACATCCGTGTGACTCCTGCGATGAAAGCGGGACGGGGTTCCCCTTCGTATCGGCCCGCCCCCCCCGGCCTTTAGCCGGAAGCGGCCGTGACAGCGTCCGCGATGGCCTTGGCATGCCTGTGACAGGGCCGCGCACAGCATCGTGGATCTCCCCGCAATTCCCTCGGAGGATCGCCATGACCGTACGTGAATCGCACCGACCGTCCGGCCCGAACCGCGACTTCGGCGCCCGCCAGTACGAGGACATGCCTTCGCTCACGGACCACCAGGCCGCGCTTTCCGGTGCGGAGGGAGATATATCCGTCGGCCCCGTGTCCGGCAGACAGCAGCCCCCTGACTACGCAGGCCATCAGGGCAGCGAAGCCCGGGCGATCGGCGAGACGGCCCGTCGAGCCCTTCAGCGCGCCGGGCGGGGACCACGCAATGCCCTGCGCCCCGATTCCCTGATCGCGGAGGAGCTGAGCGAGCGTCTGCGCGATGACGAACTTCTCGACGCGAGCGAAATCCTTGTCGGCGTGGAAGGCGGCCAGGTGCTGCTCACCGGCGAGGTGCCGGAGCGGTGGATGAAGCATCGCGCCGAGGACATCGCCGATGGCCTGCGCGGGGTGAAGGAGATCGAGAACCGCATCCGCGTGGACAACGGTTCGGGCTCGCTCGGCAGAGGCGGCGCGGTGCGCAGCGGGCGGGCTCAACCGGGCAGCGGTTTTTCCAGCACCTCGCCCGATGCCACGGGCATGGGCTGACGCGCAGGGTCGCAAAAAGAAAACGCCCGCATCGATGCGGGCGTTTTTGTCGACGCGCGATGACTCAGAACCGGTAGTAGAGCCGCGCGAAGTAGGCCCGACCGTTGAGGCCGAACTGCACACTCTCGAAGACATGGCCGTTGTCGGTCTCGTTCGGGTCCTGCCGGGTCGGGAAGACATCGAACAGGTTGACCACGCCCAGGGTGAACTTCGCCTTCGGCGTAAACGCATACGTGCCACTGATGTCCGCCGACGTCTTGTCGGCATAGCGCTGGTTGGGAACACCGGCGGCGGTGCCGGAAAAAGTGCCCAGCACCTGCGGGCCGAAGTGGATGAACTTGACGTTCGCGTTCCACGGCCCCTGCGTCCAGTCGAAGCCCAGCACCGCCTTGCGACGCGGCGCGCCGTTCTCGACGAACAGGCGGTCACGCTCGGACAGCAACACGTTTTCGCGGCCCGCCAGCGCGGCCGGCGCGTTCACCTTCGTCACCTTCGTGCGGTTGAAGTTGGCGGCGAAGAACGTGTTGAGCCGGCCTTCGCCGAGCTTCATGTCGTACGAGGTGGTGATGTCGAGCCCGTCGGTGCGGGTATCGACCGCATTGACGAAGAACCGCGCAAGGCCGACATCACGGGCAGCGAGGATCGCGCCGATCGCCGGGTCATCGGTGCCGAACTCGCCGGTGAGGATCACACGGTCCGCGATGTCGATGCGATAGGCATCGACGGTGAGCGACAGGGCCTGGACCGGGGTCCATGTCATGCCGAGCGTGGCGCTGGTGGAAGTCTCCTCGCGCAAGGCCGGGATGCCGGCGGCACGGGCGAGCGCGCTGTCGTTCGGCGCGATCACGATATCCACCGGCTGGCCGCTGATGAAGTCGGTGATCGTCGAGGAGAAATACTTCTGCTGCAGCGATGGGGCGCGGAAGCCGGAGCTTACGGAGCCGCGCAGCAGCATCGCATCGGTGGCGCGGAAACCCAGCGCGAGCTTGCCGTTGAGAGTGGAACCGAAGTCGCTGTAATCCTCGTAGCGTGCGGCGAGGTCGGCGGTGAGGCGGTCGGTGAAGTCCAGTTCGACATCCACATAGGCGGCATCGCTGCTGCGCGTGCGATCGGTCACGTCGGAGGGCTGGAAGCCGGGAAACCCCTGGCTGCCGGCATTGCCGCCAAAGCCGGCGCCGTCGGCGTCGATATATGAACCCGGCTCACCCGCACGGATGCGATAGCGCTCGGCACGATGCTCGGCGCCGAAGGCCACGTTCATGCCCCGCAGCACGCCGTCATAGAAGCGCGAGATGTCGAGGTTGGTGGTGTCCTGCTCGAACGAGAAGCCACCGGCATCGAAACTCGACGGGCTGATACCTCGGCCGCCGCGCAGGTGATCCGCATTCGCGATCGACGCATTGAGCGTGCGGTTGATGGTGTAGCGCAGCTCGTTGTAGCCATGCGTCTGCGAAAGATCCCAGTGCCAGAGGCCGGCATCGCCCCGCACGCCGAGGATGCCGTAGCGGTCCTCCAGCACGCCATCGATGAAGGGCACGAAGCCATTGGGATACATCGCCGCCGAATTGCGGCTGGGGATGTCCTCCGAGCCCAGGCCATCACGGCCGAAGGCGGCTGACGACGCATCACGGCTCTGCAGGCCCGCCGTGAAATAGGCGGTGGCCGCCTCGCCCAGCGGCAGATCGCCATTGAGATAGACCGTGCGGTTCTCCACCTTCGAGTCGCCGATGATGCGTGGGCTGCCCTTGGGTTCGGAGCGGTCGGAGCGGCCACGATCCTGCCATTCACCGGTGACCGACAAACCGCCACCCATCGAGAACTGCACGCCGCAGTAAGCCGAGGCGAGCCAGTTCCGGCCGTCGCCGCGGGAATACTGGCCATAGCCGAAGACGGTCTCGCAGCCGGGCTTGCGCTTGAGCACGATGTTCATGACGCCGGCGATTGCATCGGAGCCGTACTGCGCCGCGGCGCCGTCGCGCAGGATTTCGACACGGTCGATCGCCAGCACCGGGATCGAATTGAGGTCGGTGCCGGTGTTGCCGCGATTGCGCGCGCCATAGATGTTGACCAGCGACACGGTGTGCCGGCGCTTGCCGTTCACCAGCACCAGCGTCTGGTCGCTGCCAAGGCCGCGCAACGCAGCGCCATCAACGAGGTCGGCACCGTCGGCGCCGGTCTGGCGCGTCGAGATGAACGACGGTGCAGTGGCCTGCAATGACTGCGCAAGGTCGAACTGCCCGCCCGATTCCGCCTGGCGCTGCATCGGCAGCACGTCCACAGGTACGACGGTGGTCGTCTCGGAAGACCGGTTGACACGACGCGAGCCGATCACGCTGACGCTGTCGAGCTGTGCCGCGCCCGCGTCGGGCGCCGCGGCATCGGCCTGGTCGGCAGCGTGGGCGGCCGGAATGGCGAGCGCGAACGTGATCGCGGCCCAAAGCGCGGCGCGGCGCGTGCCGGCGGAAGGTGTTCCCTGCATGGTCGTGTCCCCGTCTGTGATGGATCCCCGCCGCGAATCTACGCGCCGGCCCTCGGGGCGTCCAATTCAGGAAGTCGCGGCGCAGGCCGCATGCGACGGCATCGTCATGCATGCGCGAATCCATCACGCCGTCTTTTCCGCGCCGTGCCTAGCCTCGAATCGTCATCCCAACGGACAAAAACCATGCCTTTGATGCGTATGCGAGTGACCGGCAGCGACCACGACGCCCGCGCTATCGGCAATCTGCTGGCGAGCATCGACGGGATCGAGCATGTCGAGGAGGTGGCCGACCTGATGCCACATGCCGACGATGATGATTCCAGTTCCGCCGGGCTGCCCGACGACCAGGGCCCGGGCGTGCATGAACTGGAGGTCGAGGCCGGCAACGATCACACCGTTCGCCGCGTCAAGAATGCGGTCGAAGCGCTGGCTTTCGATCTCGACGTACTGGTCGAGTTCGAACATGACGGCGACTGGAACAGCTGATGCCGATTCACGCTGCGAGCCGCGCGACATCACGGCCGCGCATGCGTCGGGCGCGGCGCAGTCATCCACGCACCTTCCGCGTGGAGGCCTGATCATGCAAAGCCTGCCGCATGGAACGTTGCTGTCGGACGGACCGCTCCATGACGGCATGGCCGCGTCGCGCATCGTGCAGATGCCGCCCGATCGCGCGCTGGGCACGGGCGTGCCGGTGGTCGATGGCATTCGTGTTGGCGTCGGCGGCTGGACCTATGCACCCTGGCGCCACACGTTCTATCCGCAGGGCCTCGTGGCACGGCGCGAACTGGAATTCGCGAGTCGCCGCTTCAGCACGATCGAGATCAACGGGACGTTCTACGGTGCGCGTCGTGCCTCGGAATACGCGCAGTGGCGGAAACAGACGCCCGAGGGCTTCGTCTTCTCGCTGAAGGCGCCGCAGCATGTCACCCAGCGCGGCCCGCTCGCGCGTTGCGGGAAAGCCGCGTGGGCATTCCTCAACGGCGGCCTTGCGGAACTTGGCGACCGCCTCGGCCCGGTGCTCTGGCACATGCCCCCCAGCCGAGTATTCGACGCCGAGGATCTCGCCGCTTTCCTTGATTTCCTGCCACGCACGCTGGATGGCCGGCCGCTTCGCCATGTGATCGAACCTTCGCACCCGAGCTTCTTCGATCCTCGATATGCGGAAGTGGCGCATGCATTCGACGTGGGTACCGCATTCACCGATTCGCCGGAGCTTCCGGTGATGGGAGAGGTGACCGGCCACATCGTCTATGTGCGCCTGGTACGCACGCGGGTCGACCTGGCCCAGGGCTATCCGGACCGTGAGATCGACCAGTGGTTGCAGCGTGCGCATGCATGGGCTCGAGGTGACGCGGTGGATGGCGTGCAGGCCGGCGATGCCCCGGCGCCGGAGGCGAAACCGCACGAGGTGTATGTGTATTTCACCGGCGGTGCCAAGCAACGCAACCCCGCCGCTGCGATGGCGATGATCGCGAAACTGCTGCGTCCCTGACGGCCGGTGACGGCGATGCAGTGCCTCGCCATACCGGCGGTGCCAAGCAACGCAACCCCGCCGCTGCGATGGCGATGATCGCGAGACTGCTGCGTCCCTGAGGGCCGGTGACGGCGATGCAGTGCCTCGCCATACCGGCGGTGCCAAGCAACGCAACCCCGCCGCTGCGATGGCGATGATCGCGAAACTGCTGCGGCCCTGACGGCCGGTGACGGCGATGCAGTGCCTCGCCATACCGGCGGTGCCAAGCAACGCAACCCCGCCGCTGCGATGGCGATGATCGCGAGACTGCTGCGGCCCTGACGGCCGGTGACGGCGAACGGAATGGAACGCGCTGCGCGGCTGGCGCGATGCCAGCCAGCGATAATGCGCGGATGTCGACACCCGAAACGCGCCGCGCCTTCCTTCAGATCCACGCTTGCGTGGTGCTGTGGGGGTTCACCGCCATCCTCGGCAAACTGATCAGCCTGCCCGCGCTGCCGCTGGTCTGGTGGCGGATGCTGGTGGTAGTGAGCGTGCTCGCCCTCGTGCCGCGCGTCTGGCGCGGCTTGCGCGCGATGCCGCGCCGCCTGGCGGGCGCCTACGCCGGCATCGGCGTGCTGGTGGCACTGCACTGGCTCACGTTCTACGGCTCGATCAAATTGTCGAATGCGTCGGTCGGGGCGACCTGCATCGCGCTCGGCACGGTGTTCACCGCGCTGGTCGAGCCGTGGCTTGCCAAGACCCGCTTCCAGCCACGTGACCTGCTGCTCGGCGTGGCTGTACTGCCGGGCGTGGCGCTGGTCGTCGGAGGCGTGCCCGAAGGCATGCGGGCAGGTATCGCGATGGGCACGCTTTCGGCGGTGCTGGTGGCGCTGTTCGGTTCGCTCAACAAACGGCTGGTCGAACACGGCGATGCCTTGACGATCACCGCCATCGAGCTCGGCGCGGGCACGCTGGCGCTCACCGCACTGGCGCCCCTGCTGGATCTGGCCTGGCCGGGTGAAGGGCGCCTGCTCGTCCTGCCATCGCCGCGCGATGCCAGCTTCCTGCTGCTGCTGGCGCTCGGATGCACGCTGCTGCCGTATGCACTGTCACTGGTGGCGCTGCGACACATGAGTGCGTTCGCCGCGCAGCTGGCGGTGAACCTGGAGCCGGTCTATGCGATCGTCCTGGCCATCGCGCTGCTGGGCGAGCAGCGCGAGCTCACCCCGCTGTTCTACGGCGGCGTCGCGATCATCCTCGGCGTGGTGCTGGCGTATCCGCTGCTGCATCGCCTGCGGCGCATCGAACACCCGGACCTGCTCGCCGTCTCCGAAGCCAGGGGCATGGTCGACTGAGCGCCAGCTGCGTGCATCGGCGAAGGCGGTTATGCCGCGTCGAACGTCATATAGGCGATGCTGAGCTTGTTGCCGTCCAGGTCACGGAAATACCCGGCGTAAAAGCCCGGGAAACGCTCCCCGGGCGCACCCTCATCGGTGCCGCCAAGCGCGAGGGCCCTGGCATGCAGCGTATCCACCTGTGCGCTGTCCTTCGCCTCGAGCGCGACCATCGTGCCGTTGCCGACCGTTGCAGCCTGCCTGTCAAACGGAACGGTGATGCCCAGGCCTGCACCTTCTTTCGAATTGCCATAGGCGATGAAGGTTC
The DNA here is from genome assembly GCA_004322525.1 of Lysobacter sp. Classification (GTDB taxonomy): domain Bacteria; phylum Pseudomonadota; class Gammaproteobacteria; order Xanthomonadales; family Xanthomonadaceae; genus Cognatilysobacter. The sequence continues at coordinate 6,534 of SCUY01000291.1, forward strand.
CCGGATCCTCCATCACCCGCTTCGCGCCGATGACGGCGAGCAGTTCGTCGTAGAAGCGCGCAGCGCGCTCGAGGTCGTTGGTGCCGAGCGTGGTGTAGGCGATCATCGGTGGAGCCCCATAGAGAGTTGCGGTGGCCGGATGCTAGCGCGTCGGCGCGCGAAGTACGGCTCGAGACAGCGCAGGCCGGCGGCGACTATCCTGCGCATCAACACCGCGACCGGGGATCGCCATGAACGCCAACACGCAGAACGACATCGCGAAGCTGCTGCTGCGCGTCGTCCTTGGCCTGCTCGTGCTGCTGCACGGCCTGGCCAAGCTCGACGGCGGGATGGCCGGCATCGTGCACATGGTGGAAGCCCGTGGGCTGCCCGGGGCACTGGGCTACGGCGTGCTGCTGGGCGAAGTCATCGGCCCGCTGATGCTGATCGCCGGCTTCCATGCGCGCATCGGTGCGGTGCTCGTTTTCGTCAACATGGTGGTCGCGGTCCTGCTGGTACACATGGGCCAGCTCGGCCAGACCAATGAACAGGGCGGGTGGGCGCTTGAACTGCAGGGGATGTACCTGGTCGGCGCGCTCGTACTCGCGCTGACCGGCCCCGGCCGTTTCAGCGTCAACCAGCGCTAGCCGATGCCGGTGATGGAATTTCCCCTCGAAGGCGAGTTCGTCGAACTCAACCAGCTGCTGAAGCTGGTGGGGCTGTGCGACAGCGGTGGCGCGGGGAAACAGATCGTTGCCAGCGGCGTGGTGAGGGTCGACGGCATGGTCGAGCTGCGCAAGACGTGCAAGATCCGCGCATGCCAGGTGGTGCGGCTGGGCGATGTCGAGATCCGCGTCGTCGCGGGCTGATCACTTCACCAGCGGGCGAAGCGCCGGCCAGACGTGGTCGAGCAGCCGGCCCTGCACCGCCGCGGTGGGGTGCAGGTTGTCCGCCTGGAACGCGCGGCGGTCGAGCATCACCGGTTGCAGGAAGAACGGCAGCAGCGCGGCGTCGTGTCGACGTGCGACCTGTGCATAGGCACTGGCGAAACCCTCCGTATAGGTGCGCCCCAGGTTGGGCGGCATCCGCATGCCCAGGATCAGCACCCGTGCGCCCGATGCGCGCGACTGCCGCACCATCGAGTCGAGATTCGCCTGCATCCGGGCGACTGGCAGGCCGCGCAAGCCGTCGTTGGCACCGAGTTCGATCACCACCACCGATGGACGCAGGCGCTGCAGCTGGCGCGGCAGGCGCGACAGCCCGCCTGCGGTGGTCTCACCGCTCACACTCGCATTCACCACCGACCATCCAGGCGCAGCCGCCTTCAGGCGCGTTCCCAACAGGCTCACCCAGCCCTGCGCCGCCGGGATGCCGTAGGCCGCTGACAACGAATCGCCCATGACCAGTACCGTGCGCGTCGTGGCGGGTGTGCGCACCGGTGCACGCGCCTGCACCGGCGTCAGCAGGGCGGCCAGCAGCGCAAGCGTGGTGAATCCGGCCATCACGCCGGCGCGTAGCCACCGCAGTGCCGGTTGAATGCTCGGGGGCGGGCCTTCATATGCTGGATTCATTCGTTTCTCCGGCCGGTGCGGCCATTACGGAAACCATCATGCTCGAAGCGATCGTGAACACCGCTCGAAGGGCCGCCCCGGCTGCGCTGGCCGTGGAGTCGCTCGGCAAGCGCGTGCCCCTGCCGGCCGGCGACCTGGTGATCCTCAAGGACGTCACGTTCACGATCGCGCCGGGCGAAACCGTCGCGGTGGTCGGGGCTTCCGGCTCCGGCAAGAGCACGCTGCTGTCACTGCTCGCCGGCCTCGATGTGCCGAGTACCGGTTGCGTGCTGCTCGACGGCACCGGCTTGTCGACGCTAGACGAGGACGGCCGTGCACGCGTGCGCGGGGAGAAGGTGGGGTTCGTCTTCCAGAACTTCCAGTTGTTGCCGTCTCTCACCGCGCTGGAGAACGTGATGCTGCCACTCGAATTGCGCGGGGATGCCGACGCCGAGACCCCGGCGCGCGCGATCTTGCAGCGCGTCAGGCTGGGCGAGCGCCTGGCGCATTACCCGCGGCAGTTGTCCGGTGGCGAACAACAACGCGTCGCCCTCGCCCGCGCATTCGTCGCCCGGCCCGGCCTGCTGTTCGCGGACGAACCGACGGGCAATCTCGACACCCACACCGGCGCCGCGATCATCGGGCTCCTGTTCGAGCTCAACGCACAGTCCGGCACCACACTGGTGCTGGTGACTCACGACGAGGCACTGGCGAGCCGGTGCGGGCGACGTCTGCGGCTGGACGGTGGCCGGCTGGTCGGCGACGAGCCGATAGGCACCTGATGCTCACCTCCCTGAGCCTTGCATGGCGCCAGCTGCGCCGCGACCTGCGAGCCGGCGAGGTTCGCATCCTGATCGCCGCCCTCGTCCTGGCCGTCGTCGCGGTCACCTCGGTCGGCTTCGTGACCGATCGCGCCGGGCGTGCCCTGGTGATCGAGGCGAACCGGCTGCTCGGCGGCGACGCCGTGGTGCGCGGCGATGCACCCGCCTCCGCAGCCGTATCGCACGCCGCCTCCGCGCCAGGCCTGCGGCGCGCCGAGACGCGCGAGCTCACCACGATGGCCTCCGTTGGCACGGGCGAGGCGCAACGGCTCAAGCTCGCCGACGTGCGCGCGCTCGGCGACGGCGTCCCTCTGCGCGGCGCGTTCCGGCTGGTCGATGCAGGCGGGGTCGAATCCTCCGCGCATGGCACGCCGGCGGCGGGCACCGCTGCGGCTGATCCAGGCGGTGCCCG
>SCUY01000292.1 GCA_004322525.1 Lysobacter sp.
CGATCTCGAAACGCGCATTGATCAGCCCGAGGTCGAGTGCGTACTGCACGTAACCACGCAGGCTGGTGGGGATCGACGCGGCATCGGCCAGCGGGATGCGCTTGCCGTCGTAGAACGCGGTCATCTCGCCGGTGAACGCCTGCGCCTGCGGCTGCATCGCCATGCTCTGTACGAGCGAGTAGGCAAGGCTGACGCGGGTGACCGAATCGCCCGGCTTGAAGGCACCGTTGAGCGTGCCCATCACTCCGTCCTGCGATTGCGTGAGGTCGCGCAGCGCACCGCCCCGTCCTGACGCGGCTTCGGCATAGGCATAGCCCGTGCTGCCCGCCGAGAGATCGGTGAAGCTGGAACGGCCATCGAAGGGTAGCGCCTGGCGGACGTTCTGGCCCATCGACAGGTACTGCGCCAGTTCGATGCGCTTGAGCACCGCATCGGGGCGGAACTTGCGATCCGAATAGCCATCGACGAGCCGGTTAGCGACCGCGAACTCGATCGCCGTGCGTGCCGGATGGCTGGCGACGTCATCCATGCCCGTGTAACCACCCGAGTTGAGGAAGCTGATCTTGCCGTCGACATAACCCGGCGCCGCATACCCGTTGGTGACCTTGGCCGGGTCCAGGCCCGTGCCCGCCACCGAACCGATCCCGCGCACGGTGATCTTCCACGTGCCCGGCTTAGCAGGGGCGCCCGCGACGATGGTGTCACCCAGCAGCGGCAGCGCGATGGACGAGCCGTAGCGGTTGCCATCCGGATCGATGAGCACCAGTGCCACGGTATTGGCATCGACGGTGGCGCGCGCGCTCACCCAGGCCACCTCGGGCCCGACATTGAATTCCTGCGTCTCGACCGTGCCCACCGGGCTGAAGAAGATCGAGAACGGAACCGGGGCCGCGCCCTTGGCCAGCAGTGCATTGGCGTGGAAGCTGCGCAGCGCGTTCACCGTCGTGCCCCAGCCCTTGCGCACGCCGGACGACTCGGCCACCGCGGCATAGGCATTGACGTGGCCGGCACCGGCCTCCCAGGAAAGACGCCCGGTCATGTTGGTGGCGGTGCGCTTGAGGATGTCCTTGACCTGCGCGGGGGTCAGGTTCGGGTTCGCCTCGAACATCAGCGCGATGATGCCCGCCACGTGTGGCGTGGCCATCGAGGTACCGCTCATGTGCGTGTAGAAAGGCAGGAAGGCCGGCGCGATGGACGCGGCATCCTTTTCGGCAGCGAGTGGGGGCAATGCGGCCGCGACATCACGGGTCGAAATGATGTCGACGCCGGTGGCGACGATCGTCGGCTCGTTGATGTACGTCCAGGTGCGGCCGTCGGGCATGGTGAACGTGCCGGTTTCGCCACGCTTGCCGCGCGAGGAGAAGCCGGTGAGCACGCCGTCCTTTTCACCGGCGCCCACCGAGATCACCCACGGAGCCTGTGCATAGGGGTTGTGGGTGTCTTCGCCCGGGCCGTCGTTGCCCGCCGCGAACACACTGACAATCCCGCGCTTGTAGAGCTCGTAGGTCGAGACATTGACCGGGTTCAAAGGATCGAAGGTGCCGCTGCTGCCCCAGGAATTGGACGTGATGCGGATGGTGTCGCGGAAGCTGAACTGGTTGGTGGCGGCATAGTCGAGGCCACCCACCGCATCGAGGATGAACAACACCGCACCCGAGCCGTAGCCGACCAGTGAAGCACCGGGCGCGACGCCGCGGTACAGGCCGTTGGAGCGCTCGCCGGTGCCACCGACCGTACCGGCGACGTGCGTGCCGTGGCCAGAGCCGAGATCGGTGTTGGGAACACCTTCGAGATAGGTGATCGGCACGATGCCCGGAGCATCCGACGCCGCGATCTCGGCCAATACGTTCTGCGGCGCCAGCACGTTCTGCACCACGTGCTCGCCGAGCTTGAGATCCTCGTGGGTGGCATCGATGCCGGAGTCGTTCACCATCACGCCGACGCCGCGGCCACTGAAGGGAATGGCGCGCACGAAATCAGCCGGGTTGGCGACCACGCGCGCAGCGCCTGACATCTCGCGCGCTTCCTTGTTGAAGTAACGCAGCGGCGCATTCCAGTAGATGGACACGACATCGGTGCGCTGGGCCAGCGTGCGGATCTCCGCCGGGGTAGCCAGTACGCCGGCGATCGGCAGGCTGCGCATCGTGCGCCCCTTGGCGATACCGATCGACTGCAGTGCAGCGACCTGCGCCGCGGTGACCGGACCAGACTGGGAATAGGTGACGACGACGCCGAGTTCGTCGGTGGCCGCGGCCGCGGACAGCTTCTGTACCAGCTGCGGGTCCAGATGGGCATCGGCGAGCGCGACGCCACTGGCGAGGAGGCCGAATGCAAGGGCGGAGATGCGGATGGCGTTGCGGCGGCTTGGGGCGGGGGAGGCAGACATGGGGGAGGCTCCGGGTTGGGCACCATTGGGCGACACCCCTGTTGTCCCATGCGTCGCGCTGCGCGCGCATCCGGGGTTGCCTCCACCCGACCCGGGGGTAAACACCCAGCCGGGCATGGGTGAAAAAAGGTGACGCCACCCGTCCCATCGAACCCGCCGCTGGTGCAGACTCGCCCTGTCGCGCGACGACGCGTTCACGCGCGGCGGTCTAGCGTCGCCGCGTATTCACGCAAATTCCACGCTCGCCACGGAGCCGCCATGTCCCGCATCCTCGTCCGCTGGTTCGCCGCCGCCCTGCTGTTCGCCGCCGCTCCATGGGCCGCCGCCCAGTCGCTGCCGGTGCATGTCACTGTGGATGGTGACGTCGCCACGGTGGTGGTGGGCGATGTCGCCCAGCCTCTGGCGGACATGACCCTCGCCTTCGATTCGGCCAGTGGCCTGACCCCGGCGAATCTCGGGGTCCGTGCCGAGATCGTTTCCCTGTCCGACCCCACCCTGCTGGCACGCCTGCCCGGTACGCTCGCCACGCTCGACAGCGCGTTCCCGCTGATGATCACGGTCGAACCGCCGGCGGGCGGCCTCGCGTTCCAGAAGCTGGTGCATGTCGAGATCCATACGCATGCGCTGCCCTATACCTACGGCAGCTCGTACCGCCTGTTCAAGGCGCCCCTTTCCGGTGCCTTCCGCGACATCACCACGCAGGTGGCGCAAGGAAGCGTGCGCGCGCGCGGCACCACGGGCGGGTTCTCGCAGTTCCTGGTGCTCGCCGACGTGCGCCACAGCGACAACGTGGCCACCGAGAAGCTCGACCGCCTGCGGGCACGGATCGCCCTGCTACCCGCTTCGGAAGCAGCGCCACTGGAAGCCCACCGCGCCGCGGCGGCCCAGGCTGTCGCCGACGCACGCTATGACGATGCGCTGGCCCATCTCGATCTCCTCGCCGCACGCGTGAACGCCCGTGCCGGCAGCACCATCCCGCAGGTCTGGACCGCGGGAGGTGGTTCCACCAACCATGCCGGTGAATTGCTGGCGCGCGCTAAGATGCCGTGATGCAGGCACGGCTCATCGCCTATGTTCCCGAAGGTGCCGCGATCGCGAAGATCGTCGCGCCGGGCGCATGTCTGCGCATCGGCCGCGATGATGGGGCCGATCTGCACATAGGCCATGCCTCGGTGTCGCGCCTGCATGCCGAACTTCAACCCGAAGGCGAGGCCTGGCGGCTGGTCGATCTCGACAGCAAGAACGGCAGCTTCGTGAACGGCGCCCGCGTACATCAGGAAATGCTGGGCCGTACCTGCTGGCTCCGCTTCGGCGACGTGCATTGCGAGTTCAGCCTGCTGGATACCGACGCCGCCGACGCCCAGGCACGCCGCTGGCGTGACCGCCGCGCGCAGGCAACCTTGCTCACCGCGCGCATCGATGCACTGGGCCAGGCGGCATCTGCCGACAGTGACCGCGGCCGCGTGCTGCTCGATCACAGCCTTCGTGCCGTACTCGAACTGTCCCAATGCAGCCGCGGCTACGTGCTGATCGACGACGGCGGACGGTATCGCGTGGCGACCTCGATCACGCTCGATCCGCGCCTTGCAGCGGGCAACGACTTCAGCGGCAGCCTGGGTGCGGTAGCGCAGGCCCTGCGCCTGCGGGAGCCTGTCGCCTTCAACGACATCGGCCAGGACGCCTGGCTCGCCACCCGCGACTCCGTCGCCGCGGCGGGCCTGCGAACACTGGTCGCCCTGCCGCTGCTGGATGGCACCCGCCCGCTCGGGGCCATCTATGCCGACCGTCGCGATGCCGGGCCACCACTGACCACCCTCGACGTCGAACTGCTGCAGGCATTCGCCGAGCGTTGCGCGTTGTGGATCGCCACGCAGCGCGAAGCGAGCGCCGATCACCCCGCGCCGGAGATCCCGGACGACTGGTCGCGCCTCGTCGGTGGCTCCGGGACCACGCAATGAGCGATGCGACGTCGACCGGGCTCTATGCGCGCATGGATCTCACGCCCGGCACCCTCCTCGCCGGGCGTTTTCGTATCGAGAGCCTGATCGGCGTCGGAGGGATGGGCGTGGTGTACCGCGCGCTCGACGAAGCGCTCGGCGTGCCGGTCGCGATCAAGCTGTTGCGACCAGAACTGGCGAACCGGCCCGATGCCTTCGAACGTTTCCGCCAGGAGCTGCTGCTGGCACGGCAGGTCTCCAGCCCGCACGTCGTACGCATCCATGACATTGCACGCCACGAGTTCGACGATGGCGACGCGCGCTGGCTGATCAGCATGGACCTCATCGAAGGTGAGCCGCTCGACCAGCGTCTCGACCGCGGTCCACTCGAGCCCGATGACGCGATACGCATCACCCGGCAGCTCGCGCTCGGACTGCAGGCGGCGCATGCAAGCGAGGTGGTGCATCGTGACCTGAAGCCCGCCAACGTACTGATCGACGCCGCGGGCAATGCCTATATCACCGACTTCGGCGTGGCTCGCTCGCTCGCCGGCAGTGCGCGCGGTGCGACCTCGAACATCGTCGGCACGCCGGACTACCTGTCGCCCGAACAGGCGCGCGGCGATCCGGTCGGCCCACGCAGCGATCTGTACGCGCTCGGCCTGATCCTGCACGAGATGCTGACGGGTGAACGCGCGTTCCCGGCGGCTACCGCCGCGGAAGCGCTCGCGCAACGGCTCGTGCGTTCGCCGCCGCTGCTGAGCGACCTGCGGCCCGAACTGCCCAAGTGGATCGCGCGCCTGGCCGAACGCCTGCTGCGGCCACAGCCCTCGCATCGCCTGCCCGACGCTGCTGCGGTGGTCACCGCGATCGACCGCCGCGAACTGCCGCGCGATCCGCGTCGCCTGCCGACGCGCGGCATCATCGCGCTCGTCGCCACCGCCCTGCTCGCCGTCGTCGCGGTGGGCTGGTGGTGGTCGGTGCGCGCCCCGGATGCTCCGGCAGGCGCACCGGCGCCATCGCAACCACTCGATCGCCTGCTGCTGATGCCGTTGGAGGCTCCAGCCCTTCCAGCCGCCGAACGTGTCGGCATCGAGATGCACCTGCGCCAGGCCCTGGCGGGCCTCGACCGCCCGGCGCTTGTCGATACCGATCGCAGCCTGCAGGCATTGCGACAACTCGACATGGCTGGCCCGCCTTCGCTCGACGCCATGCGTCGTGCTGGTGCCGCCAGCCGTGTGCTGGACATCCGGCTGGTGCAGGTGGGCAGCCAATGGCAGGTCGCGGCACGCCTGGCGGACGGAACGCGCATGCAGGACCTGCCCGGGGTCGCGCAGCCCACCGCCGCCGCCGCGCTCGGGCACTGGCTCGCGTCACCCAAAGTCCGAGTCACCCTCGGGCTCGATGGCACCCCGTACCTGCGCCTGCCCGCATCGAGCGTGCTCGCCGCACAGGGGGCCGCCGAAATCGCACGGCGCGACGGCCGCTACGACGTCGCCCTCGCCACCCTCCGGCAGGCGACTGCGAAGGCGCGCGACGACCCCACCGGATGGCTTCAGCTGGCCGACGTCGCCCAGGCCGTCGGCGAGGAGGACACCGCGCTTGGCGCCGTGGAAACCGCGCAGCGCAGTTTGGGGGCCGGCGGTGATCGCCTGCTGCGGCAGCTGCGTGCGACCCGTGCGCTGCTGGAAGGCGACGCGGCGGATGCGGCGACACAGTGGCGGGCTTTGCTCACGAAGTCGCCATCGGATACGTGGGCGGAGCTGCAACTCGCGCGCGCGCTCGGGGCGGCAGGCGATTTCAACGCAGCAGGCACGACACTGCGTCGGCTCGCCGACCGCGATGCGCAGGACGCGCGCGCATGGTTCGAACTCGGCAAGTTGTCGATCCTCAAGGGCGAGGCGCGCCCGGCGGTCGACGACTACCTGCTGCGCGCCCTTGTACTGTTCAAGCGCAGCCGGAATACGTACGGGGAAGCCGAGGCGGTGAACGCGCTCGGTGTGGGTTACGGGCGGCTCGGGCAGACCGCCGATGCCGAAGAGCAATACCGCCGCGCGGTAACCCTGCGCCGTGCGATCGGCAACCGGCGTGGTGTCGCCACCAGCCTGCGCAACCTCGCCAACCTGCTTGGCCAGCGTGGTGCCTTCGACGAAGCGGCCGCGGCACTCGACGAAGCACGACGGCTGCACATCGAGCTGGGCGACCGCTCGGGTCTCGCCGCGCTCGACGACGAGCGCGGGCTGTTGTTCGAGGAGCGTGGAGACTACCGCGCTGCACTCGAGGCTTTCCGCCTCGCACTGCAGGGCTGGGAACGCGCAGGAGATCCGCACGGCGTGGCGCAGGCGCTCAACGACATCGGCTTCGCCCATTACCAATTGGGCGCGTATGACGATGCGCAGACCTACTGGCAACGCGCTGCCGAAGCCTACCGTGCGCTCGACGACCAGACCGGGGTGATCCGCACGTCGCAGAACCTCGCGCTGCTCGATGCCGCGCGCGGGCGCTGGGACGAAGCACGGCAACGCCAGCAGGCGGCGCTCGCGCAGGCGCAACGCCGGCAGATGGCCGAGGAAGCGGCGGTTGGCTACCGCAATCTCGCCGAACTCTCACTGGCACGCGGTGACATCGGCAAGGCGCTCAGCGAGGCCGACCGCGCGATGGCCCTGTTCAACGAACGCGACGACCGGCGCGGCAGCATCGATGCACGCCTGCTGCGCATCGATGCCCTGATCGACGCCAATGCCACCTCGCCCGCGGCGACCGAACTCGAAGCCCTGCGCAAGGATCTCGCCCGCGCGTCGACCGAGCAGCGTGCGATCGCCGGGCGCCTGGCTGCGGAACTCGCCGTCGCGCGTGGCGACACGCCGGGCGCGCTGGCCGCCTTGCGCATCGCCGTGCCCCTTGCTGCCAACTCCGGCGTGCGCCAGCTGCAACTCGAACTGGAACTGATGCGGCTGCGCCTGTCACAACGCGATCCCGCGGCACTGGACGAGCCTACCGCCATGCTCGGCCACGCGCTGCTGCGCCTGCACTGGATCGAAGCCGCCCTGGCAGACCCGGGCATTGCCCGGCAGCCTGCGCGCGCGGTCAGCCTGTACCGCGAGGCGACGAACCACCTGCGTGGGCTGTCCTCACCCCTGGCCGCACGCCTGCATGCGCTCGGGGCTACCGCTTACCGGCACATGGGAGACGCAGCCGCGGCCGACGAAGCCGAACGCGAAGCAGAACACGCGCGATCAACACTCCGCGCAAGCCTTTCCGCCGCAGCTCGCGACAACAGCGCACCCCGTGCACCGGGTACGAAGCCATGACCGAACGACGCACCCCCGCTTCCGATGGTGGCGACCGTTACGCACACCTGCTCGACCGGCTGGAAGCAAACGAACGCGAGTTCCGTCGCCTGGGCCGCTCCGTCCTGCGCGTGCAGGAGGACGAACGCCGTCGACTCGCGCGCGACCTGCATGACGGCATCGGCCAGAACCTCACCGCACTGAAACATCGGCTCGCGCAGGTACGCGATGCGCTGCCGCATGGCGACCCGCTGCACGGGCGCCTGGACGATGCGGTCAGCCTATGCGTGGACACGCTCGAGGACACCCGCGAACTCTCGCGCCTGCTGCGCCCCACCATCCTCGATGACCTCGGCCTGGAGCCCGCGCTGCGCTGGCTCGGCCGCAGCATCGGCGAATCGGCCGGCATCGCGATCGCGGTGGAGATCGAAGCACTGCCGACGCTCGACGGGGAACGGCAGACGCTGCTGTTCCGCATCGCGCAGGAAGCACTCAACAACATCGCCAAGCATGCGCAGGCGCACAGCGTGCTGCTGCGTCTGGTCGAACGCGACGGACGCCTGCAGTTGCAGGTCGTCGACGACGGGATCGGCTTCGATCCCTCCGTCCGCGCCCAGGGCAGCGGCCTTTCCGGCATGCGCGAGCGGCTGCGCCTGTTCCAGGGAACGCTCGAGGTCCACTCCGCGCCGGGCGATGGCACCCGGCTGCGCGCGGTGGTCCCGCTGCACGGCATCTGACTGGCTTGACGCGGAGCGGCCGCGCGCAGCAGGGTGGGCCCATGCCCATCCGCATCCTGATCGCCGACGACCACACCCTTGTGCGCGAAAGCCTCGTGGGCCTGCTGCAGGCCGAGGGAGACGTGCAGGTCGTCGCGCAAGCGGCGGACGGCATGGAGACGATCGAAAAAGCCCTCGCCGCACATCCCGATGTCGTGGTCACGGATCTCTCGATGCCCGGGCTGGGCGGCATCGAAGTGGTGCGCCGGCTGCGCGAGGCATTGCCGGCGACGCGCGTGCTGGTGCTGACCATGCACCAGGAAGACGAATACGTTCTGCAGGCGGTGCGTGCCGGCGCATCGGGTTACCTGGTCAAGGACAGCGCGGCATCGGAACTGCTCGCCGCCGTGCGCAACCTGCATGCCGGCCGCGGGCACTTCGGCCCGCAGGCGGCGCGCACGCTGGCGAGCAGTTCCGATGCCGCGCTGTCCTTGACCAGGTAACCCGATGCGCCGGCACGCACCGCCTGCAGAACGTATTCGTCTTCCTGG
>SCUY01000293.1 GCA_004322525.1 Lysobacter sp.
TGGAACCCGGCCGGCTACACGCCGTCGAACTGGAACCAGGCGGGCGTGGGCACCGGTGCGCAGGCCCGCAGCAACCGTGACCGCAACTATCGCGACGTGCTGCTCGCGCGGCCCACCGGCAAGGGTGGCGCGCAGAACCTCACGCTGTCGCTGCAGAAGCCCATGGGCGCCACGGACCACTGGTTCTGGCAGGTCGGCTACACGCACGGCCGCGCCGAGGACGTGAACCAGCTGGCCGGCTCGATCTCGGTGGAGAACTGGTCCTCGCGGGCGGCATTCAACCCGAACGAGGAGGTCGCGAGCCGCTCGAACTTCGAAGTGCGCGACCGCTTCACCGCCGTCTTCAACTACCGCAACACGTTCTTCGGCCCGTACCGCACCGAGATCGGCGCGTTCTACGAGGGTCGCAGCGGCCGTCCGTACAGCTATGTCTTCGACAACGACGCCAACGGCGACGGCATCGTCGGCAACGACCTGCTCTATGTCCCCAAAGGCCCGGGCGACGTGCTGTTCGGCTCGCCGACTGAGGAAGCCGCGTTCTGGTCGTACGTCGCCACGCAACCGGGCCTGCAGGCGCGTCGCGGGCAGGTGGTCGAACGCAACAGCGGCACGAGCGCCTGGGCAAACAACGTCGACCTGCGCATCACGCAGGAATTGCCGGCGTTCTTCGACGGCCACAAGGCCGAGGTCTGGCTCGACGTGCTCAACGTCGGCAACCTGCTGAACCGCGATTGGGGCCACGTAGACGAGGTCTTTGTCCCCGGCTTCGGCCAGCCGCAGGGCCTGGGTGTGGTGGAGTACGGCGGCGTCGATCCGGCCACCGGCAAATACGTCTACCGCTTCAACAGCCCGGACAAGGAGATCCGTCGCGACACCGTCGGCCAGTCGCGCTGGGCGCTGCAGGTGGGGTTCCGCTACCGCTTCTGATCCCGCGCCACGCAGCATGCTTCGCGCTCGTCGCCCGGCTCCGGCCGGGCGTCGTCGTTTTGCCACCCCGGTGAGGGCTTGCGGAAACCGGAATCGGGGACGGTTGCTCCGTGAACCCGTGACGGCGCCATTTATCCCGCCCGCGTAGGGTGCACCGCAACAAAACTGCCGATCGCACCGATGAATCCCATTTCCAAGTTGCTCGCGCTCGGCAGGCGGGCCTACGGCACGCACAGCACGCACAGCACGCACAGCACGCAAGCAGCGGAGCACATCGAGCGGGCGCTGTCGGCCGCCGGCCTGGGCCAGACGGGAAGCGGCCGCGGCATCCGCGAAACCATCGACCGCGCGCTTTCGGCTGCGGGCCTGAGGCCGGCAGACGGCATGTCAGCCCCGGCCCCTGCTGCCGCCGGCCGGCCCGACAGCACCGCGCCGATGCGCGCTGCCACCGTTGAATCCGTGCCGGCGCGGGGCCAGTTCCTGCATGCGACCTATGGCAATGCGTACAGCCGTCGCGACTACCGGCTCTACCTGCCTGTCGGCTACGACCCCGACGGCGCGCCGCGGCCGCTCATCCTGATGTTGCACGGCTGCACGCAATCGGCCGAAGACTTCGCCGCCGGCACACGCATGAACGCGCTCGCCGACCGCGAGGGTTTCCTGGTCGCCTACCCGCAGCAGATCGGCAAGGCCAACCACGCCAAGTGCTGGAACTGGTTCCGGCCCGAGGACCAGCGCGGCGATGCCGGCGAGCCATCGATCCTCGCCGGCATCGCGTCCCAGATCGCGCAGGGCCATCGCGTCGACACCCGCCGCATCTTCGTCGCCGGGCTGTCGGCCGGCGCCGCCATGGCCGTGATCCTCGGGCACACACGCCCTGACCTCGTGCGCGCGATCGGGGTGCATTCGGGGCTGCCGTACGCGAGCGCGCACGATGTGGCTTCGGCATTCACCGCCATGCAGGGGCGCGCGGACACATCGGCAAGCGCGTCCGCCAGCGGCGCCTCGCCCGTACCGATGATCGTCTTCCACGGCGATGCCGACCGCACCGTCGCGCCCGCCAATGCCGATGCGCTCGCCGCCGGGGCACTGCGTCCGGGCCTGCGCATCAGTGTCGAAACCGGGCGCGCCGCAGGTGGGCAGGCGTATACGCGCCAGGTGGCCACCGATACCACGGGCATCCGCGCCTTCGAACGCTGGACGGTGCACGGCGCCGGCCATGCCTGGAGCGGCGGCGACCCCACGGGCTCGTATACCGATCCCGCCGGGCCTGACGCCTCCACCGCGATGGTGGCGTTCTTCCTGCAGCAGGCGTGATCGCATTGCTCCACCGCCAGCGATGCGGGCGTCACGCCTGCAGGCCTAGATTTACGGACTACCGAATCCGAGGACTACGCAATGCAGAAAGTACCCGCTGGAACCCTGGTAGTCGTGGCTGATGGCACCAAGGTGCGCATGTTCCGCAATGTTGGCGATGCCACCAACGTGACGCTGCAGCAGCACGACACCATGAACGCCGACGACATCGCGCTGCAGGGCCCCTCGGGCATGGCGCCCACGCAGCAGACCCCGCAGCAGAACGACGAGCGCACGTTCGCCAAGCACATCGCGCAGCGGCTCAACGAAGGCGCGCTCAAGCAGGAGTACGCGCAGCTCGTGCTGATCGCCGACCCGCACACGCTCGGCGAGATACGCCCGCAGCTGCACAAGGAAGTGCAGGACAGGCTCATCGGCGAGATCGCCAAGACACTGACCAACGCGCCGCTGGAGGATGTCCAGCGCGCATTGCATTGAGTCACGCGGAATCGTCTGGCTCGAAAACGTCGAACGGGCGCACCGAAACCGGTGCGCCAACGGGACGAAATATGATCGCCATCGCCGGGGCGCGCGCGGTGCGCTGCGTCAACCTGATGTACGCGCGAGAGGCAATGCACCGGCCCATGCCAGGGCGATGCGCGATCAATGTGCGAAACCGCACCGGAATCCACCAGCCGCGTGATACATCGGGCTATGAAGCCCCCGTAGTCATCAAGCATCGCGCGCCGACGCAACGTCCCGCCTGGTGATACTCAAGTACACCACCAAGCCGATAATTATCGTCAGGAAGACCGCGCTGGTGCCGGTGGTGCCGAGCCCCAGCCCACCATTTTTGTGCGGTTGAGACAGCAGGTCACCGAATGACGCACCCAGCGGCCGGGTGAGGATATAGGCCAGCCAGAACGCCCACACGGCATTGAGTTTGAACACGTAGTAGGCGATCGCGACTACCGCGATCAGGCCCGCGAAGATCAGCCCGGACACCAGGTACCCAAGCGACCAACGCTCACCGACCAGGTCGCCTGCGGCAGTGCCCAGCGCGAAGGTGACGAGGATCGCGGCCCAATAGAACAGTTCACGCCGGTGCGTATCGATACTGTGGATCGACAACGTGTGCTCCTGCGCATACCAGATGGCAAAGACGGCCGCGAGCGCGACTGCGAATACCGCGGTACTGACCTCCAGCGGCACGGCGAAGTTGTCGGTCAGGTTGTCGGTGATGAGCGTGCCGACAATGCTGATCAGCACCACTGTCACCCAATAGAGCCACGGCACGTATCGCCTTGCGCGGACCTGCGCCACGAGCGCGGCAACGAGCACCGCACCTGCGAGCAGCGAGGTATTGGTTAGCCCGAGCTTGACGTTGAAGATGAGGAAGTCGGCACCGGTCTCGCCCACGGTGGTCGCCAGAACTTTGATCAGCCAGAAGAACAGCGTTACTTCCGGAACCTTGTTGAGTAGTGCGCGAGCGCGCGATGGAGCTGGGTCGTACGCCGTGGACATCATGGGAACTCGCTTCGTCTGGGCTTCCCACCATCAGGCCGCTGTGTGCGTTACGGAATCGCGAAATCAACCGGACCTGGGCAGCGGCCCGGGTTTTGGCCGGGCGCAAAAAATGGGTCGCAAAAAAGAGGGGTTCAATTCCCGGGGAATGAACACGCCATGTTCTTTGCGTCAAATGATTGTTCGTACTGCGCTGAAGAAGGCCAACCGCTACAGCACCGGGCTTCGCATCGGCGCCTGCTGCCGCGCAAGTTGCCCGGCTACGAACGCCCGCGACTCGATAGCCTGCGCTGCCTGCTGGCTGCTCGCCTCAAGCGGCTGGTTCACCGCGCGGGCCAACTCGATCGACGCGGATGTCCGGTTGGTCGCCCAGTCATCGACTCCCCGGTTGAACTGCACCACCCGCACGTGGGCGCGGTCGCTGCCGATGTCGACGCGATCGACACGCGTCAGCCCGGCACGTGCGGCTTCGGCGGCGGCCACGCCGGCCAAGGCGATGGTGTGCGCTCCGCCGGGGATGCCCATGCGATGGTCGAGGGCCTGCACGGCGATCAGCGACTGCCGATACAGGCCATGCGCCGGATGGGTCGTGCTCGCCATCGTGCGCTCCGCCGCCGCAAGCCGGTCCTGCGTGCGATCGTCAACGCGACCGGTCACCGGCAAACCATGATCGCGCTGGGACTGCTGCACGGCGTGCCGCGAATTGATCCCCATGACGCCATCGATCTGCACGAGCCGGCCGTCCGCGCCCGTATACCCGAGATGCGCGAGCGCCGATTGCGCCGCACGTGCACCTGCGCGGTCGTGCAGCGCCGGATCCGTCAACAACGCGTGCGCCGCGGCAGGTGACGAGGACGGTGCAACTGCCGTCGCGGCGGCACCATGCGCCCGTGACGGCTCGCGCAGCGCGCGAAGCGACTCGGGACCTGCGACACCATCTGCATGCAGGCCGTTAGCGCGCTGGAAGCGACGCAGCGCCTCGTCGGTACGCCGACCAAAATCCCCGTCGACGTCAACTGTGTGATCGGCTGTATCGGTTGCGCCCCGGACGCGCAACAGATCCTGCAGTTCACGTACGCCGTGACCGTGATCGCCGCGACGCACAAGAGAGTCCTGCTCCCGTGTTGGTGACGGAGTCGGAGTCGGCGCCGGTGAATCCGCGCTCCGTGCCGGCATCGTGGCGCCGATGGCAGCGTACGCTTCCGACGGATCCATCCCCCGCGCTACGTTCGCGCGGTACAGGCGCGCATGCGGTCCAGCGCCTGCTGCGTTTCACGCACGCTGATTGAAGCATGGTTCCCGGCACTGTCGCCGTCGTAATAGCCGCGGCCTGTGCGCGGATCGGCCACGCTCGCGAATTCCTGCGCCAGCGCGAGTTGCGCGCGCCCCAGCGTCAGCGCACCGCCTTCCCCTGTCACATAGGCGCGCACCGTGGGGCGCTTATCGCTGACGAGGAACTCGCTGAACACGCGCTCCTGCAGCTCGGGCGTGAAGCGCGCATTGCGATCGATATGCAGATGTTCCACCGCCTCGCGCACCGTGCCCGGGATCATCTGGAACTTGCCGACGGCGAACAGTCGTTGCGGGTTGGCTGTCGGTAGCGACTGCTCGCGCATGATCTCCCCGATGGTCATCTGCGAAATGGCGACTGTCGTTCCCGCGTCGCCGGCGCGGCCCCGGTTGAAGCTGTCGTAGCCACCCTCGCCGCGGCCGATCAGGTCGCTGAGGGGCGTCGGTCCGTAGTGCTGCTGTGATGGCTGCAATGCGCGCCCCAGCGCTGCCAAGGTGTCACGGCCCGCCACGCCGTCTGCCTTCGTGTCGGCGCCCGCCAACGGTGCCGCGTTCGGCCCGGACCGGTGGCGGTCAGGCGTGATCGCGCCGCGCTCGATGTCCTCGATGTAGCGACGAAACGCGACCGGCTCCATTTCGATATGCGCATGGATGTCACCCGGCGAGCCGGCGTCGCTCATGTGACCCAACGGCGCGCCGTAGGCGACGCGACTGCCCTCCGGTGGCGACGTACCTGGCCGCATGTGCAGCACCTGCGCCAGCATCGTCGCGCCGGGCTGCCCGAACGGACGGTCGTAGAGGCGCACCGCGTTGGTGCCGTCGTGCAGGTAATGCACGTAGCCTTTCGGGGGCGCGGGAATGTTGACCGCGCCGTCGTTGTCGACCGCGAAGATCAGGTCCTTCTTGATGTAGGTGTGGCCCCCAACGTGGCGTACCTCCTCGAGGTGTCCATCGACGGTGGCGTAGTCGCGCCCGGGCTGCCGCCCGGAGCTCGGCTGGTGCTTCGCCAGATCCTCGTAGCGGCGCACGGATTCGACGTGGCTGCCGACACTCTCGGTGATGGTGTATCGCGACATGCTGCGCTCCCTGCTGGCGTCGTCGGGTCGGGAGGGTCAGTCGAGCGCGGGTGGCAGCTGTTCCACGAGACGCCAGCAGTCGCCGGCACGTTCGAAGCGGTAGGCACGGCCTTCAGACGCACCGTAGGCATAGCGCACCGTGGCGCCGCGTCCGGCATCCTCCACGACCTCGACCGCGAGCGGCACGGGATCGACCCGGTCGTCGACATCGACGTGATGGAACGCGCGGCCGTCGTAGGTGATGTTGAAGCCGGTGTAGTTCGCCGCCGCGTACGTGATGGGCACGACGCGATCACCCTCGTCGTCGGAGTGCACCTCGCCAGCGCGCACCACCGGCGCCATGAACGCCGGGCGCATGGCAGACGTAGCGGCGAAAGGCAATACCCATCGCTACTGCAGCTGTCGGTTTCCGGCAGCGCATTGCAGACCGACGCGTCGCCGCCGACGTTGCTGCGGCAGGCGGGCGTGCGCAGTGGAAGCCAGCCCGCCGCGAGCAGCGCGCTGCGCACCGGGGCGTAGGGCCTATTGGCGTAGCCGTCGCCTGCGGGGCGGGAATCGCCGGCGGCCCCGGGGGTAGGCGGCGCAACGGCCGATGTCGAGACGGGGGGCAGTGCCACGGCGTCCTGCGGCGTGGCACTGCAGGCGGACATCGTGAGAAATGACAGGCACAACGCGACGCGACGCACCATCGTCAGCATCCTTGCTCGGGCGGCCGCCAGGGTGCGGCCGCGATGTCCGACTTCATACCACCGGGAGGCGACGACGAGAAGCCGGCCGTGGCGCGCTCGGCGCCAACACTTGAGCGTCAGTGGATCATAGCTACCAACGTGTCACCGCCATTTATCGGCAGGTCTCGACACACATGACCTTGTCGCGGACCGTGTGCTCGGTGACCTCGTCGCGATCTGGAGCGTACCGAACGAGTAACCGCTGTTGCCGATCGGATGCATCAGGCCATCCCGGCCGACGTTGCCTGCAAAGCTCAGGCGATACGAAACGTCGCGACCGCCCATGCTTCCTTCCGAGGTGACGCCAACGGCGAAATACGCCAGCGCCTTCAAACTGCTTGTCAGTCAGCGGGGCTGGGTTCATCACGGTGTGCCTTCCAGCGTGCCGGCGAGGCACGCCTTCACCCAGGACTGTTCCGCCAGCGCTGTGAGTTGTGTGCCGGGCTCGGTACTTCGCCGATAGCGCACATTGCACTCGCCGC
The DNA here is from genome assembly GCA_004322525.1 of Lysobacter sp. GTDB lineage: Bacteria > Pseudomonadota > Gammaproteobacteria > Xanthomonadales > Xanthomonadaceae > Cognatilysobacter. The sequence continues at coordinate 7,324 of SCUY01000293.1, forward strand.
CACTGCCTGACGATTCGGCGAGCTTGCCGGCGCACAGCCGCAGAGGCTTGTCGATCGACTCCCAGCCGGACTCGCACTCCATCTGCGTCTCGCTGCCCGGGCGACCGCACACCCTTGTGCGTCGCGCAGCAGTCGCCGAGAGCGCGGTCGCCTGGAGTTGACCCTCGTAGTAGTCCGCGGTCGCGATATACGACCACGTTCCAGAGGATCTCGGTCTGGTGGAGCGCGGTGCGTAGCATCATCGCCAGCTGCTGGCCGTGACATGAGGCGCGAAGACCGACGTCGTGCGGGCGTTGCCACTTCCTGCCGGACGCACGCCCGCCATCCGGCACATAAAGAAAAGGCGCGCCGAAGCGCGCCTTTTTCCAACTCGACGGTCAATCAGCGGCGCGATCGCGCTCGGCCGAGCGGACATCGTCCTGGGCACGGCCGACGCTGCGCTCGATCTTGCCGGCATTCTTCTCCAGATTGCCTTCAAGTTGCTG
>SCUY01000294.1 GCA_004322525.1 Lysobacter sp.
CTTCCGATCTTACCGCCTGTGATGGGCTGGCGCTGGCCCAGGCTATCCTGGGCCAGGAAGAAGCGGCCGACCGACGGCGAGTTCTTGGTCAGGTCGAACTTCCAGACATTGCCGCGGATGTCGCCGGCATACACGTAATCGACAGTACCGTCGCCATCCGCATCCCAGCCACGGGGTGAGGAAAGCCCATTCGACACGCTGCCTGTATCCGTTGCGTCGATCGCATCGATGCGGCTGTAGTAGTTCGTACCGGACACTGCATTGAGCACGAACAGCGATGCCTGGTCCTTGCCGTCATAGAGGGCACCGGGCCGGGTGATCCCATTCGGCATGAACACGACATCGGCGGTGGAAGTACCGCTCCCTGCGACCTTGCTGATGAATGGCGCACCGAGTACATAACCCAGCCCGTCCGGCGCCGCCGCTCCCGTCTTGTCCCACAGCACCTTGATGGCATCTGCGTCGGTGACATCCAGCGCGAATGCGCCGCGCCCACCGCGCCCCAGGGTACCGACGAGGATGTTCTTGCCCGAGCTGTCCACGCGCGAGGAGATCGCGATCTGGCCATCCACGAAGTACTTGTGCGACTTCAGGTAGCCCGGTGTGGTGTAGGACTTCAATGCGGCGAAATCGATGCCGGCCGGGACGTAGGCGAACTTCTCGACGCCGGTCTGCCCGTCGAAGATGTGGAGCATGCCGTCGTTCGCGCCCACCGCCACGATCTCCATCGCCGGGGAAAGCGCCACCGGATCAGCTGCTTCCTTCATATAGGCCGGCGCGGAGTAGACGATATCGCCGAGCACGCTGCTGCGTGTACGGAACGACGCCGTACCCTCGAGACTGCGGTTGCCGCGAAGATAGGAGACCACATCCGTGGTGCCCAGCGCGGACTGCTGCGTGGCGGGGATGGTCCCCCACTTGAATTCAACCGCGGCGCTGCCGTTCCAGGTGTAGATCTTCCGCGACGCTTCGGCGGGGATCGTGGCCGTCCACACGGGCGTCGTGCCGACACCGCTCGCGATGACCGGATAGCCCTGCAACGCGCCCGACCAGTCGGACGGATTGAAGCTGGCTTTGAAGATGCGTGTGTCGGTGGAAAGGCCCGTGGTGTTGGTGGTAGTCGCGCCGCTGGAGCCCGAATCGGCGTCGATGCCCGCGAAGATGGCGGTCAGTGCGGCATCGAGGGAGGCCTGGTCGGTCGCGCTGTAGGCGGTCCCCGTGCCGCCGGCGGCAGCGACCTTGTCGAGCGTGGAGGCATCAACGCCTACCGGCAACGCAAAGCCGATGACGTAGGTGGCCACACCACTCGCCTTGAGAGCTGCCGCGGCGGCGGCGGCTTTCGTGATGGCGGCGGCAGGATCGGTCAGCGGCGCGCCGTCCTTGTCGGTGGACGGCATGCCGTCGGTGAGCAGGATCACGTAGTTCTTGGCGCATGTGACCGGCAAGGGATAGGTCGTGGCCGTGTAGCCTTCATCCGCACGTGACAGGCTGCCGGCGAAGTAGTCCTTGGCCGTCAGCAGCGTGCCCTCCATCGGCGTCAGGCCGGCATTGATGATGCCTTTGTCCGTGCACGGGGCCGGATTGTCTGGAATATTGCAATCGAGCTTGGCGGAGAGCAGGGCGGCCTGCGTCGCGTCCAGTGGCTTGATCGGGGTGTGCAGGTAGCCACGCCCCGGGGAATCGTTGACGTACCAGGTGCGCGAGACATAGTACGACGCCATCCGGCGGCCGAAATCCAGGATGTTCTGCGCCAGGTCGCTGTCGGTGGGGGAAAACGCGTAGTTGCCGATGAACCCGGTATAGCCGGCGCCGGAACTTCCGGGCGCGCCGTCCGACGACCCCGACTTGTTCGAATAGCAGCCATACGTGTCCCACGGCCCACCGGGGTAACGCTCGCTGCCATTGTCGAAACTGGCCGTGCCGGAATAGCAGTACAGGGTGCCTTCGTTGCGCGACGAGTAGAACGGCAGGGCGATGTTGTAATACACATACTCCGAGCTGCCCGGCTTCAACTGGCGATAGCGCTTCGTGGTGGAAGCGCGCGAACCCGCAAAAGAAGGGTCGTAGTTGGACGGGTTGTAGCTGACGTCATAGGGCGAATTGTGCAGATATCCCGCGATGGGGGGGCTCTGCTTGTACGCCATGAGCCCGACGCTCATGCGGCCGCTGTAGGTGCCGAGCATCTTCTTGACGACTCCGCGCGCGATCTGCGACTTGCTGTCCGGGCTGTTGCTGCCCACTGCCGCACCGCTGGCCGACTCGTCCATCGAGTTGCTGTTGTCCAGCACCATCAACACGTTCGGCTTGTTCTCGGCTACCGAAAAAACAGGGTTGTCGGGAATGATCACGCCGACCGCGGGCGTTGGCGCCGGCGCGGCGCCCAACAGGGGGATGCCCAGCAGCAGGGCAACGGCGAGCGCGAGGGCGGCGCCGATCCCCAGTAGTGCGGGTTGGATGGAGCCCCGTCCCGAAGCGTGCCCGATATTCATTGCCATCTCCGATCAGTTCGCGGCAAACGTGGATTGCAGAATGACCTGGGCGCGCCCATCGGCAGCGCTCCGGGCAGTGATGCGGAACCGGCGCTTCATGCATTGCGGATGACGCGGGCGCTGCCGGTCGCAGCCCCCCCATCCGGGTGCCTCGCCCATGTCTTCGGCGAAGAATTGCGGCTTGGCCGTCATGGTGGCGGGGAATGCGGCCAGCGTGGCCCATCCGTTGAACGCAGGGTCCAGCCAGCGCGGGGCGGCCCCGGCGACCGTGACAGGCTTTGCACAGAAGCCGGCGCTGCAACCCGTAGCCGGGAACAGCGACAGCGCATTGCTGACCGACACCTGCGCCTCGACATCGCGCAGGGCTGCTTCGACCGT
>SCUY01000039.1 GCA_004322525.1 Lysobacter sp.
GTGCTGGTGAGCTTCATTTCGCCGTTCCGTTCGGAGCGACGTCTCGCGCGCGAGCTGTTCGAGCCTGGCGAATTCATCGAGGCCTATGTCAACACCCCGCTTGCCGTTGCCGAATCACGCGATGCAAAGGGGCTCTACGCGAAGGCACGCGCAGGACAGATCCCCAATTTCACCGGTATCGATTCACCTTACGAAGTTCCGGAGAACGCCGAGCTCATGCTCGACACGGTCAACATCCCGGCTGACACGCTGGCTGCGCAGGTCGTCGAACGCCTGCTGCGCTGAAGCCACGGGTGTCGGGAGTGATCGCGAGGCCGTGAATTGCATGGTGCCCGGAGCCCGTCGGGCTTCCTGATTGAACGTGCCTGCAGCGGCAGGCGACCGCTGCCGCGGAAAGCAGGCCGTGTCCGGCGTCCAGTGTTGATCAGCAGCAGCCGTGGTCACCATGCTGCGCACCACCTGCCACCGCTGCGACCCCCTGCGTTTCCCCGCGCTGCGAGGCAAGGTGGTGCTGGTGGATCACGTGCGAAACGCAGGCCGTGACACGCTTTCCCATGGGGATATCCAGGAACTCGTTCGGGCCGTGCGCATTGCTGTGCGGGCCGAGCACGCCGGTGATCATGAACTGCGCGCCGGGGAATTTCTCGCCGAGCATTCCCATGAACGGGATCGTGCCGCCTTCGCCCATGTACATGGCCGGTTCGCTGAAAAAGGCACGGCTCGCCTCGTCGATCGCCTGCTTCAACCACGCGGACAGCGCCGGTGCATTCCAGCCCGTGCTCGCTTTCTCCAGCTCGAGGCTCACGTGCGCACCGTAGGGCGGGTTATCCATCAACGCCTGTTCGAGCAACTGCCCGGCTTCCTTGCCGTCCAGGGTCGGCGGCAGGCGTAGCGAAAGCTTGACCGAAGTGAAGGGCCGCAGCACGTTGCCGGCCGAGGACAGTGGCGGCAATCCATCGACACCGGTGATCGACAGCGCGGGCCGCCACGTCCGGTTGAGCACCAGTTCGCGCAGGTCTTCGTGCATCGGGACCATGCCGTCGAGGAAGGGGAACTTGTCGAACACCGCGGTACCGAGCACACGCGCCGCTTCGCCCGCCTGGATCATCCGCTCGGCGGGGATCTCGACATGCATGCCTTCGATGAGGATGCGACCCGTCGCCTCGTCCTCGATGCGCGACAGCAACTCGCGCAGGATGCGGAAGCTCGATGGCACGACGCCCGAGGCGTCGCCGGAATGCACGCCTTCGTGCAATACGTTGACCGTCAGGTTGCCGCCGGCGAGGCCGCGCAGCGATGTCGTGCACCAGAGTTGCTCGTAGTTGCCACAGCCCGAGTCCAGGCAGACCACCAGCGACGGCTTGCCGATGCGCGGCGCGAGATGGTCGACATAGGCGGGCAGGTCGTAGCTGCCCGATTCCTCGCAGGCTTCGATCAGGATCACGCAGCGCACATGCGGCAGGCCCTGCTCGCGCAGCGCCATGATCGCGGTGAGCGAGCCGAAGATCGCGTAGCCGTCGTCGGCGCCGCCGCGGCCATACAGGCGGTCACCTTTGATGACGGGCGTCCAGGGGCCGAGGTCCTCGTCCCAGCCGGTCATCTCGGGCTGTTTGTCGAGATGGCCATAGAGCAGGACGCAGTCCTCGTCGCTGCCCCCGTTCGCGGCCGGCACATCGATGTAGATGAGTGGCGTGCGGCCATCCAGGCGCACCACGTCCAGCTCCAGGCCTTCCACACCCTGCGCGTGGACCCACGCCGCCATCAATGCCACCGCCTGGTCCATGTAGCCGTGCGCGACCCACTCGGCATCGAACATCGGCGACTTGCAGGGAATGCGGATGTAGTCGACGAGCTGCGGGACGATCTCGTCATCCCACTTCTTCGACACGAATGCTTCGACGCGATGCGCGTCCATCAGGATCCCGGGGAGATTTGTGCGGTCGACGATTCTACGCCCGCGCCGGATCAGACTTTTCCTACACCATGGGATGGAGAATCCCGACCCTGAACGCGGCAGCTGCCGATCGCGGCCGGCCGCATGCATCAGGACACTTTCCCTACCGCCCGGCACCGTGCCGGACCACGACAAGGAGCCCGTCATGAACCTGTTCAGCCGCATTGCCCAGACCGCCCTCCTCACCTTGGCGCTTGCCGGTTCGGCGTTCGCCGCCGCACCCGTCGAACGCGTGAACATCAATACCGCCGACATGGCCACGCTCGACCGCGTGCTGCTCAACGTCGGTCCGGCGAAAGCCGCGGCCATCGTCGCCTACCGCAAGAGCAATGGTGGCTTCCGCAGCATCGACCAGCTCGCGCTCGTCAAGGGGATCGGCCTGCGGACGATCGAGCGCAACCGCGACCGCATCGTTCTGGGCAGTGCTGTCGTGCCGGCTCGCGCACGTCCGGCTGCCGCGACGGCCCGGCCGACCGGCGGGCGCATGCCGATGCGTGCGGGCGGCCTGCAACGCTGATCGAAGTACACCGGCCGCAGGATGCCGACCGGCAGGCAGGATGCCTGGCAGCAGGGCAGGAGAGGCCCGACACGGATGTGACCACCGGAAGGCAGGGAAGCCCTCCGGTGGTTTTTCATTGCCATGCGCGCGCCTAGACTGGCCTGCCATCGCCACCGGATTGCCGAGGCCATGCCGTCGCGCGTCATCCCCGCCTTCGAATACCGCCGCGAGCGCTGGCGCAATGGCGCAGGCTGGACGCGCGCGATCCATGCCGAGCCCTCCTCGTCACGCAACACGCCCGAGGCAGCGGATGCATGGCGGTGGCGCGTCTCAATCGCCGAAATTGCGGCCGATGCCCCGTTCTCCACCTTTCCCGGCGTCGATCGCGAACTCGTTCTGCTCGCCGGCGATGGCCTGCGCCTGCGCTTCGAGGATACGACTGTCGAACTGCAGCCACCGTTCGGTCGTCATCGCTTCGCGGGCGAGGCCGCGGTGGCTGGCGAGCTGCTGGGTGGGGCCACCCAGGACTTCAACCTGATGTGGCGACGCGACGAGATCGACGCGATGCTCTGGCACCGGCCGCTGGTCGGCGCGATGGTGATCTTCGCCGAGCCAGGCAGTACGTGGCTGGTCCACCTGCTGGCCGGGCACGCGCGCTTCGCCGATGGCAGCGGGCTTGCGGACCTGGCGCAGGGCGATACCGCGATCCTGCAGGCGCAGGACGCCCGCTTGCGTCACGTGCTCGATGGCGGTGGCGAGGCTCTGCTGGCCAGGTTGCAGCCCATCGCGCCTACGAGCGGCTGAGGCCGCGCCTGTCAGCATGCTCCGTCGCTGTGGTGCAACGGAGCGGACGATGCGTGATTCTCCGCACCGTCCACCCGCAAACTCCGCATCGGTCAGAAATCCAACGTCATCCCGACATAGACGGCGCGTGGCGAGCCGGGGGATATGTTGTCGTTTGTGTGCGCGCTCGCAAAGTACTTGCGATCGAGGAGATTTTCGACATTCAGCTGGACGCGCAGGCGCTCGCTCGTGCGGTAGTACAGCCCCGCATCGATGCGCGTATACGGAGCGAGCACTGTCCGGTTCGGCAGTGGCCCCGCGCTGGGCAGCGCCGCGAATGACTGCCCGCGATAGGTCAGGCCCGCACCGATGCTCCACCGTGGCGACAGCGCGTAACGGTTCCAGAGAGATGCGCTGTGTCGCGGCAGTTGCGCAAGACGCGTGCCCGCAGGCTCAAGGGCCGAAAGGCGTTTGGTCAGCACGCCTTCCTGATACGCATAACCGGCCAGGACGTCCCAGCGCTCGGTGACACGACCCGCCATTTCCAGTTCGATGCCCTCATTGCGCTGGCCATCGACGAGTATCGAACGGGTCGCGTCCACCGGGTCGGGCGCCACCACGTTGCTGCGGTCGAGGCGATAGGCCGCGGCGGTGAACAGCAGCCCGGGGCGCATCTCCCACTTCGCACCCACCTCCATGTTACGGAACTTCTCGGGGTCGAACGATCTCGTGCGCGCGCTGAGCGAGGACAACTGCTCGCCGGCTCGCGGCAGGTACGTCACGCTGTAGCTGGTGTACACCGAAAGCGGTGCGATGGGCTTCCACACCAGCCCCACGCGCGGCGACCAGAGCGAGTCGCGTGACGCGATGCGTTCGCCGTTGCGTTCGTTGAGGAAATCGACGTCAAAGCGGTCAAAGCGCGCGCCGATGATCGCCTGCCACTGCGGTGACAACTCGACCTGGTCCTGCAGGTACACCGCCGCCACACGGGCCTCGCTGCGATTGCGCGCATCGGTCGCGCTCGGTGCGAATGTTACCGGCCGGTCGTACCGCGGGTTGGACACCGGCACGCAGGCGGCTGCGGTCTGTACGCGTCCGGCACACAGGTTGGCCGGAAACGTGCCCGTCATGCGCAGGTTGCTGGTGTCCTGCCGGCCGAATTCGAAGCCACCCAGCAGCGTATGCGTGACCGCACCGTTCCCGAGGCGGATGGTCACGTCTGTCTGGTTGAACAGGTTCCGTCGATCGGTACGGTTGTTGTAGGCCCCAAGGACGGCTTGCAGTGCGCCATCAGCGCCGCGCGCGGTGCCGCTCGGATAGACGTTCTGGTAGAACTTTCCGTAGTCGGCCCACCGGGTCTGGTTGCGCAATGATGCACCCGACGAAAGTCGATGTTCGACCAGCATCGTCAGCGCATCGACGCGCGCCTCGACCGGACTTTGCGCCGCGCTGCCGAAGAAGGTGTGCGGGTCAACCTCGACCGGGCGATCGATGCCGACAAGACGCATCGACGGCACGCCACGATCGGCGACGCGACGGTCGTGGAAACGCTCGTAGCCGAAGGTCAGGCGGGTCGCCTCACTCGCATCCCAGCGGAAGGTCGGGTTGATGCCATCACGACGAAGTGCGAATCCATCGCGGAAGCTTTCAGAGTCCTCCAGCAGGCCGGTGACGCGGAAGGCGGTGGTGTCACCAGTGGATTCGCCAGCATCGAAAGTCACGCGGCGGCGGCCGAAACTGCCCGCCTGCAGGCTGACTTCACGATGCCGGTCGCGGTCGGCGACCTTGGTGACGCGGTTGATGATGCCGCCCGCACCACCGTGGCCGAAGATCATCGCATTGGGCCCCTTCAGGACCTCGACGCGCTCGACGTTGTAGATATCGCGCACATACTGGACATCATCGCGCATGCCATCGATGAACAGGTCGGCGGTGGTCGCGATGCCACGAAGGATCGGCGCGTCGCGATTGCCTTCGCCCTGCGCGACACCGACACCCGGGAGGATGCGCAGGGCATCGGCGAGGTTGGTGATGCCGAGGTCGCGGATGACCTCGGCGGTAACGATGCTCACCGCCTGCGGCACGTCCTGGAGCGCGGCATCGGTCTTCGTGGCGCTGCGCGTGGCTGGTGTCGCATAGGCCTGTCGATGGCCCTGGACCTGGACGCGATCGAGTTCGACCGGAGTGCTGGGCGCCGGCGCGGCGTTGGCAGCCGTGCCCATCGCGGAAAGCAAGGGAAGGACGAGAGGGGAGGGGCGCGGAAGCATCGGCAAGACTCCAGTCGGCAGCCAGCGGCTGTATCGGACCCATACTAAATGATAGTGATTATCATTTACAACAAGCAGGTATACCGACGAATCGACGGGGGAGTCGCTGCGGGCAATGGTTGGCAGGTCCAATGGGCGGGAGGAACATCCGGCCGAAAGGTGGTGGATCGTATCGGCTGTCAGTGTTCCGGTTGCGGGTAAGCCGACGGGTCAGCGGTCATCGCGTGTGTAGATGGCCCCGTCCACGATGAGGACCGGGAAGCGCCGAACCGGCTGATAGGCCGGGCCGCACAGGGCGCGACCGGTGCGTACATCGAATCGCGCCGCATGGAGCATGCATTCGATGCTGCCGTCGCTTGCGTCGACGTGACTGGCGGAGAGTTCATAGTCCTCGTGCGTGCAGCGGTCTTCGATCGCATGCAGGTCGCCGTCGAGGTTGACAACCAGTATCGGCGTATCACCGTCCCAGGCGACGGCCTGCTCGCCGGGCAGCAGTTCGCTGGTGGCGCAGACGCGGGTCCACCCCTCCGTCATGCCATGTCCCCGCACGGAAGTGCTGACATGGGAAACCGTTTTTCAAGCACTTCAAAGCGCAGGTCGTCGCGCCGTGGCCGACCGAAGCGCTCGTCACCATAAGGAAATGGTCTGTATATCCCGGTGCGGTGATAACCCCGACGCTCGTAGAAGGCGATCAGTTCGTGGCGGATGTCGATCACGGTCATGCGCATCGTTGGCAGGCGCCAACTGTCACGCACAAGACGTTCCGCTTCAGCCAGCAACAATTTGCCGATGCCTGCCCCTTGCAGGGTCGGACGGACCGAGAACATGCCGAAATAACCGCATCCGTCCTCCTGGGCAACGTGCGCGCAGCCCAGCAGCGGCGGTGGCGTCCGGGATTCAGCAAGCAGGATGACGCTGCCGGGCCGGGCGATGCTCGCGTCCACGTCGTCGGCGCCGGTGCGCCGCCCGTCGAGTAAATCGGCTTCGGTGGTCCATCCGGCGCGGCTGGCGTCACCGCGATAGGCGGATTCGACCAGCGCGACGATACCGTCGATGTCATCGGCGGTGGCATGGCGGAATACTAGGGAGCGGGGCATGGTGAGCACAGGTTGAGGAAAACGGCTCAGGCGAGCAGGCGGCGTACCTTCAGCAGCGCAGCGACGAACGTGTCTATCTCGTCATGCGTGTTGTAGAAGGCGAACGAGGCACGGCACGTCGCCGGCACGCCAAGATGATGCATCAGCGGATGCGCGCAGTGATGACCTGATCGCACCGCGACGCCTTCCAGATCGAGCAGCGTGGCGAGATCATGTGCATGCGCACCTTCGACGAGGAAGCTGATCACCGCCGCCTTCTCCGGCGCATTGCCGAAAATCCGCAGCCCGTCGATGGCCGACAGCGCCTCGGTCGCATGCGCGAGCAGTTCTTTTTCGCGCGACTCGATGGCCGCCATGCCAATCGACGTCAGGTATTCCACCGCGGCACCGAGCCCGACGAAACCGGCGATGTTCGGCGTGCCGGCCTCGAAGCGATGCGGCACATCGTTGTAGACGGTTCCTTCGAATCGCACTTCGCGGATCATCTCGCCGCCGCCGAGGAAGGGAGGCATCGACTGCAGCAGGTCCCGGCGCCCCCACAACGCTCCGGTACCGGTCGGCCCGGCCATCTTGTGGCCGGTGATGGCGTAGAAATCACAGCCGATGCCGGCGATATCGAGTGCGCGATGCGGGGCGGCCTGCGAGCCGTCGACGACCGTCACGATGCCGCGGCGCCGCGCTTCGCGGCAGATCTCGCGCGCCGGATTGACGGTGCCGAGTACGTTGGAAACATGCGTGAACGCGAGGATTTTCACCTCCGGCGTCAGCAGTGCATACAGCGCTGGCAGGTCGAGTTGACCCGATCCATCGACCTCGGCCACCTTGATGACAGCGCCGGTGCGTTCGGCGACGAGCTGCCAGGGAACGATATTCGCGTGGTGTTCCATGCGGGTCAGAACGATGGCGTCGCCGGCTTCGAGGCGGGGCAAGGCCCAGCTGTAGGCGACCAGGTTCAAGGCGAAGGTGGTGCCACTGCATAGCACCAGTTCGTCGGGGCGCACGTTGAGGAAGGCGGCCAGCTTGCGGCGCGCGCCCTCGTAGGCCTCCGTCGCTTCCGATCCCAGCGTATGCACGGCGCGGCTCACGTTGGCATTGTGGCGACGGTAGAAATCATCGACCGCCTCGATCACCGATGCCGGCTTCTGGCCGGTGTTCGCCGAATCCAGGTACACCAGCGGCCGGCCGTGCACTTCCCGGCTCAAAATGGGGAAGTCGGCGCGTACGCGGCTCCAGTCGACGGCGCTCATGCGATTTCCATCCGGACGAGCGCCGCGTCGAGCCGTGCGGTGAGTAGATCCCGTAGCGGCCCGCCATCGAAGACGCCGAGCGCCTCGCGGCAGAACGCTGCAGTGAGAAGCGCACGTGCCTGCGGCACCGGCACACCGCGTGAGCGCAGGTAGAACAGCGCGTCCGGGTCAAGTTGCCCCACCGTCGCACCATGCGCGGCCTTCACCTCGTCCGCATGGATCTCCAGTACCGGCTGTGTGTCGATTTCCGCATCGGCCGAAAGCAGCAGGTTCTTGTTCGACAGCGCCGCCTCGCTGCCGTCAGCGCCTTCGCGGATGAGGATCCCGCCGTGGAAGGCTGCGCGCGATCGCCCCGCGCCCAGGCCGCGCCAGGTCAGTTGGCAATGCGTATCGCGGGCAAGGTGATCAACACCGAGCCGGGTGTCCAGGTGTCGGCGGCCGCCTGCCAGCAAGACGCCGTTCGCATGCACCGCTGCGCGTTCACCCTGCAGCGCGACATTGAGCTCGTGCCGCGACAACGCCGCGCCGAGTTCCAGATCGAGCCGCCGGTACAGGGCATCGCGCGCGAGTACGGCGTCGGTACGTGCGAACAGGGTGGCGGCTTCGGAGTCTTCCTGGAAACGCGCATGGCTGAGCCGGCTCCCTGGTTTCATGTGCACGTGCATCAGGCTGTTGCCGAGATGGGCATGACGGCCGGCGGCCATCGCGTGCTCGACGAGTTCGATTCCCGCCGCTTCGTGCAGATCGACGACATGCCGCAGGTGCCAGGCCGCGTCGGTCCCGGTGGCCACGCCGATCGTCACCAGGTGGATGGCCCGCTCGCCGCGCGCACCGGCGTCAGCGCGCAGCAGCATCCCATCCATCGCGAGTGCCGCATTCAGTCGAGGGAACAGCTCGTCGGCGTGGTCGAAGCGACGCGCGAGCACATTCCATTCGCGGTCGATGCCGCGCCCGAGCGCCTGCGACAGTGGTTCGACATGGACCCCCGGCGGCAGGCAGGAGAGATCGGTGCGCGCGGCGTCGTAGTGCCCGTTGACGAAGACGATGCGCGGCGCGGGAATCGCGAGCACGGCCGCATCCTCGAACGAGTCGACACCCGTCGCCGCGGCGAACACGCGGCGCTCCAGCGGGCGCAGGCTCGTGTACTTCCATGCTTCGCTGCGCAGCGGCAGCCCGTCACGACGCACGGCTTCGAGCGCGTCGCGCCGTGCTGGACCCAGGCCTGCGGCCTCGCGCAACGGCAGCGCATCGAACGGCGCGACGAGTGAATCGAGCAGTGCGCTCATGTCAGGCCGCAGCCCCCGGCGCGATGCGGTCGCGGACCCAGGCGTAGCCATGCGCCTCGAGTTCCAGCGCAAGCTCCGGGCCGCCCGATTCGACGATTCGGCCCTCGGCGAGAACATGCACGACATCGGGACGGATGTAGTCGAGCAACCGCTGGTAATGGGTGATCAACAGGAAGGAACGGTTCGGCGTGCGCTGCGCATTGACGCCATCGGCGACCGCCTTCAGCGCGTCGATGTCGAGGCCCGAATCGGTCTCGTCGAGGATCGCCAGCTTCGGTTCCAGAAGTGCCATCTGGAAGATCTCGTTGCGCTTCTTCTCGCCACCCGAGAAGCCTTCGTTGACGCCACGATGCAGCAGTTCATCCTTCAGGTGCAGCACCGCCAGCTTCTCGCGAACACGCTTGAGGAACTGCATCGAATCCAGTTCTTCCTCACCCCGGAAGCGGCGCTGTGCATTGAGTGCCGCGCGCAGGAAGTAGGTGTTGTTCACCCCGGGGATTTCAACCGGGTACTGGAAGGCGAGAAAGATGCCGCCCGCCGCGCGCTCCTCGGGCGAGAGTGCGAGCAGATCGCGGCCCTCGAACGTCACGCTGCCATTCATTACCTCGTAGCCCTCGCGGCCGGACAGCACATTTCCCAGCGTCGACTTTCCGGCGCCGTTGGGGCCCATGATCGCGTGCACCTGGCCAGGCTGGACGTCGAGCGTGAGCCCGCGAAGGATGTCCTTGCCGGCGACGCGGACGTGGAGGTTTTCGATTTTCAGCATCGTTATCGGTCTCGGTCATTCACGGGTCGTGCCTGGGGCGACGTTCGCCACATCGGCTGTCGCCAGCCCGGCCGTTCTGGTCGGGCGATGTTGTTCCGGGTGGTGGCTGGCCCGGCTTTGCGGCAGTGCATTCAGCGGCGGCAGCAAATACCCGGAGGCATTCGCCGGTCGCCATCGCTCACCCCACCGATCCTTCCAGACTCACTTCCAGCAGCTTCTTCGCCTCGACGGCGAATTCCATCGGAAGTTCTTTGAACACCGACCTGCAGAAGCCGTCGACGATCATCGACACGGCGTCTTCCTGCGAAATTCCCCGCGACCGGCAATAGAACATCTGGTCGTCGCTGATTTTCGACGTCGTCGCCTCGTGCTCGACTTTCGCGCCGGGATGTCGCACTTCGATGTACGGGAAGGTGTGCGCCCCGCATTTTTTGCCGATCAGCAGCGAGTCGCATTGTGTGTGATTGCGCGCGTCCTCGGCAGTGCGCTCGACGCGCACGAGGCCGCGGTACGTGTTCTGCCCGTGGCCCGCGCTGATGCCTTTGCTAACGATCTTGCTCTTCGTGCGCTTGCCGACGTGGATCATCTTGGTGCCGGTGTCGGCCTGCTGGCGGTGATGCGTGAGCGCGACCGAATAGAACTCGCCGACCGAATCGTCGCCGATCAGCACGCAACTCGGATACTTCCAGGTGATCGCAGAACCGGTCTCGACCTGCGTCCAGCTGATCTTGCTCTTCGCGCCGCGGCATTCACCGCGCTTGGTCACGAAGTTGTAGATGCCGCCGACGCCGTTCTCATCCCCGGGATACCAGTTCTGCACGGTGCTGTACTTGATCTCGGCGCCTTCCAGCGCGACGAGCTCGACGACCGCGGCATGCAGCTGGTTCTCGTCGCGCATCGGCGCCAGATCGGAAG
>SCUY01000295.1 GCA_004322525.1 Lysobacter sp.
GGCGTCCATTTCGGCCATCAGACCCGCTACTGGAACCCCAAGATGGCTCCATACATCTTCGGTGCCCGCGGCAAGATCCACATCATCAACCTCGAAAAGACAGTTCCGCTCTTCAACGATGCGATGAACTTCCTCTCGGGTGTCGCGCAGAAGCGCGGCATCATCCTGTTTCTGGGCACCAAGCGCAGCGCGCGGGAGCCCATCAAGGAAGCGGCCGAGATGTGCGGCATGCCGTACATGAACCAGCGTTGGCTCGGCGGCACGCTGACCAACTTCCGCACGGTCAAGCAGTCGGTGCAGCGCCTGAAGGACCTTGAGGCCGCGGAGACCGACGGCACGTTCCAGAAGCTCGTCAAGCATGAAGTGCTCGGCCTGCGCCGTGAGCGTGACAAGCTGCTCGCCTCGCTGGGCGGCATCAAGGAAATGAACCGCCTGCCCGACGCGCTGTTCGTGATCGACGTCGGCCACGAGGACATCGCGATCAAGGAAGCCAAGAAGCTCGGCATCCCGGTCATCGCCGTCGTCGATACCAACTACGATCCGGAACTCGTCGACTACGCGATCCCGGGCAACGACGACGCGATCCGCGCCGTGCAGCTGTACGCCAACGCCGCCGCCGAAGCCGTGCTGGAAGGCAAGGCCGCGCAGCCGCAGGCCGCCTCGGTTCGCGAGGAAGATTTCTCGGGCGCCGAAGGTGGTGCCGAAGGCGCCGAGGACCGCAAGGGCCCGCGCCGCGCGCCTGCCAGGAAGGGTACCCCGCGCAAGGCAGAAGCCCCAACGGAAGCTGCGACATCCGCACCGGTTGACGAAGCAGCTGTCGCACCGGCCGCCGAATAAGCGGTTTTCCGCGAGCGGCCACGAGGCCCGTGGCCGCTCGGGCATGACATCCATCGTGACCGCGGCCCATCCGGGCTCGCGGCGCATCGTCCCGCACTGCGGGACACCCTCCCCATACGAATCGAGGCTACGTCCATGGCAGAGATCACTGCTTCCCTGGTCAAGGAACTGCGCGAGCGCACCGGCGCCGGCATGATGGAGTGCAAGAAGGCACTCACCGAGAACAACGGCGACATCGAGGCATCGGCCGACTGGCTGCGCAAGACCGGGCTCGCCAAGGCTGACAAGAAGGCCAGCCGCGTTGCCGCCGAAGGCCGCATCGTTGCCGCCCAGAATGACGGCACGGCACTGCTGGTGGAAATCAACTCAGAAACCGACTTCGTCGCCAAGGACAGCAATTTCCTGGCATTCGTCGACTCTGTCGGCCAGGCCGCGCTCGCCGCCAGCGATGTCGAATCGTTGAAGGCCGCGAAGCTGCCGTCGGGCGAGACCGTCGAGGAATCGCGCGCCGCCGTCATCGCCAAGGTCGGCGAGAACGTGCAGGTCCGCCGCATGTCGCGCATCGACAGCGCGAACACGCTGGCCGCCTACGTGCACGGCGGTCGTATCGGCGTGCTGGTCGAGCTCAAGGGTGGCAACGCCGAACTGGCCCGCGGCCTGGCGATGCACATCGCCGCGATGAGCCCGCCCTACATCTCGCCCGCGCATGTCCCGGCCGACTTTGTGGCGAAGGAAAAAGAAATCGCACTGGCGCAGGTCAAGGACTCAGGCAAGCCGCAGGAGATCCTCGAGAAAATGGTGGCCGGCAAGATAGCCAAGACCATCAACGAGATCTGCCTCACCGGCCAGGCCTACGTCCTCGATACCAGCCAGACCGTCGAGCAGGCGCTCAAGGCCGCTGACGCTGAAGTGGTCAACTTCGTCCGCCTCGCCGTCGGTGAAGGCATCGAAAAGCAGACCGACGATTTCGCCGCCGAGGTGATGAAGCAGGCAGGCCTGGCCTGATACAGGGGTGTAAACAAAAAAGGCCGCGCACTGCGCGGCTTTTTTTGTTGCGGAAAGCGAAAAATCTTCGCCGTTCTCGCTAACTTTTTTACCGCGACAACACCGCCAACGCTTCAATCATTGGCCGAAGCCCAGGAGTTCTAAGCCTGGAAAAAAATGAGGCCGCTTTTCAGCGACCTCATTGCGACCTTAGCAAGCTGGAGCCAGTTTAGAAATTATAGCGAAGAGCGAAACGCACGGATCGCGGATTCGAGAAACTGATGGGCCGATTGGTCGAGTTGTACGGCACGCCCGGTCCACCGAGCTCACCATACTCGACTATATTCTGCACCGTCTGGGTATCAAACACGTTGAAAACGTCCAATGAGAACGTCATGTGCTTGTCAAAAAGCGCTGGCGTATAGGCGACACCCAAGTCGAGTTTATTGGTCCACGGCAACCGCCCCGCGCTGCCACGCGGCGATGGCTGCCCTTTGCAGTAGTGATAGTACGGCCCGCCGTAGGAGTAGTACGCATTGAACTCCTGCTGCGCTGGCGTATTGTTGGGGTAATAACCAAGGCAGTTTTTAGGACGCCCGGAGGCGAAGGTCGCCGTAGCTGAAACACGCCATTCCGGTGTGATCTGGAAATAGCCGTAGCTCTTGACGTAATGGCGCCGGTCGTTGGGAAGGTAGCCGTTCGCGAACTCCATCAGTTCGGGGTGATCCCAGTCCATTGTCTGCGAGACATCGCCTTGACCGACGTCGGACTTGAGCTGACCTTCGGCGTTGCCGTAGTTGCGCGACAGGGTGTAATCGACGCGGCCATACCAGGTGCCGTCGAACGGTCGCTCGACGAACATGTCGATGCCCTGGTACATGCGCTTGAGTTTAGGAAACCCGAGTTCGGCCGCAGACAATGGCACCTCGATCAGCTTACCCGTGCCATCATCCAGCATGAATGTATTGGCTTCACCCGGGTTGAACAGGCGACAGTGCGCCAGTTCGTTGCCAAGGTTGTCCGCTACCGTCTGCGAATAACCATGGGCAATCGCCCAGTTATAGGCGGGCCGGTAATCGCACATGTCATCAATTGCAGCGCGGAGGTTGCGGTAGACGTACCGGGCACCGACGGTGAATGAATCACCGAAGCGCTTTTCAAAGCCCAGTACCAGCTCATCTTGATAATGCGACTTCAGATTAGTGGCTGTTACAGACCGCGGGTCCGGTGCCTGTCCGTACTCACGATTGGACGAATATGGGCCGTTACCGAGCGGGGTGAGCCCTTGCGGCAACCCAGTTACCGGATCAATGGATGTGAACGCAAAATACTCGTTCGTGTAGAGCGAGCCGGCCGCACCGCGCAGCGCGACATTATTCGGCATTGCGAGATGGTACCGGCCTACGTTACCGAACACCTTTAGAGTGGAATCACCATTGACATCCCACGTGGCGCCGATACGCGGAGCCCACTGGTTGGTCTGTTCGGCATAGACTTGATGATCCGCATTGAAGTTGCGGAAATTCTCGTTTCGTACACCCAGCGAAAGCAGCCAGTTATCGCTGACTTGCCAACGGTCTTCTACGTAATAGGCCCACTGTTCGACATTGAAGGTGCCGCCGTTCGCGAATTTATACTGCGACACGTAGTCGCCGGACGCGCCCGGGCACACCGCACCACCGCCCCCAGGGATGGCCGTGCCTGCTTTCCCCGGCCCACAGCTGCTGTATATCCAACGGTATCCCGGACCTGACGTGCGCTGTCCGGCCTTTGACTCCGAATCCTGACGGTCGTAACCAAATCGCAGCGAATGGTCTCCCGCCTGCCATTCGAGATCCAGGCGCCCGCCGCGGGTCTGGTCGTACGCATCCGGGAAGGCGAGCTGTGCGTAGGTACCACGCTGTATAGGATTGGCGATCGAGCGGCTATCACTTACATAGACGACACTAGGGTCGTAGCCGAACGGCGTCGCCATGTGATCCTGTTTCTGCTGCCCATACAGTGCAGTCAAAGTCAGGTTATCCGTCAGGTAACCGGTGTACTTGCCGACATAGAGCC
>SCUY01000296.1 GCA_004322525.1 Lysobacter sp.
GTTGCGACGCAAAGCGGGCCGCCGCTGCGCATGATCGCCGCTGGCAAGGTCTACCGAAGCGACAGCGACCAGACGCACACGCCAATGTTCCATCAGGTCGAGGGCCTGCTGATCGACGACCGCGCGAGCTTCGCCGACCTCAAGGGCACGCTGGTGGAATTCGTGCGCACGTTTTTCGAGGACGACCTCGAGATGCGCTTCCGCCCGAGCTATTTCCCGTTTACCGAGCCTTCGGCGGAAGTCGACATCGCGTGGAAGCAGGCTGACGGCAGTACGCGCTGGCTCGAGGTGCTCGGCTGCGGCATGGTGCATCCGAATGTCCTGCGCAACGTCGGCATCGATCCGGAGAAGTACACCGGCTTCGCGTTCGGCCTCGGCGTCGAGCGCTTCGCGATGCTGCGTTACGGCGTCGACGACCTGCGCAGCTTCTTCGAGAACGACGTGCGCTTCCTGCGCCAGTTCGCGTGAGCTGCGGCCCGCTTTCCTGACACCGACCCCGCCGTCCCGCGGACACGGATACCGGATCGAACACCGATGAAGTTTTCTGAACACTGGTTGCGCGAGCACGTTCCCACACATGCCACGCGCGATGAACTGACAGCGGTGCTCACCGCGATAGGCCTCGAGGTGGAGGCGGTGACGTTGCTGGGCGCATCGCTCGATGGTGTGCTGGTTGGCGAGATCGTCGCCGCCGAGCGGCACCCGGAAGCCGATAGATTGCAGGTCTGCCGCGTGGACATCGGCCACGGCGAGCCGCTGCAGATCGTCTGCGGTGCACCTAACGCACGCGTGGGCCTGCGGGCTCCGATCGCGACCGTGGGCGCCGTGTTGCCTGGCGGCATCGCGATCGCCGCCGCGAAGCTCCGCGGTGTCGATTCAGCGGGCATGCTCTGTTCAGCCCGCGAACTCGGCCTCGATGCGGATGCCTCCGGCCTGCTCGAGCTGCCGTGCGATGCGCCGGTGGGCGCGCGACTCACCGAGTATTTCGCACTGCCCGATGCGAGCATCGAGATCAAACTCACGCCGAACCGTGCCGACTGCTTCAGTGTGCGTGGCATCGCCTACGACGTGGCGGCAGCGACCGGGGTGCAGGTCGCCGCGCTTGAAATTCCTGCTATCGCCGCATCGACTGCTTCGAGGCTGGCGGTCGAACTGCAGGCAGGCGCCGACACGCCCCGCTACTGCGGCCGGATCATCGAAGGTGTCGACGCCGCGCGCCCGACGCCTGCATGGATGGCCGAGCGCCTGCGACGCAGTGGCATCCGGCCGGTGTCGCTGCTGGTCGACATAACCCAGTACGTGATGCTCGAACTCGGTCAGCCCATGCACGCCTTCGATCGGGCGACGCTGTCGGGCCCGATAGGCGTCCGCCACGCGCGGTCGGGCGAGTCACTGAAACTGCTCGACGGACGCGAGGTGATGCTCGACGAGCAGTTCGTCGTCGTGACCGATGCCGGCCGTGCCGTCGCGCTCGGCGGCGTCATGGGGGGCTTCGATACACGCGTCACCGATGCTACCCGCGACGTATTCCTCGAAGCCGCGCATTTCGCACCGGGGGCGATCATCGGCCGGGGCCGTCGCCTCGGGCTGCATACGGACGCGGGGCACCGCTTCGAGCGTGGCGTTGACCCGACGCTGCCACGACTCGCGATCGAGCGTGCGACGTCGCTCGTCATGGAACTCGCTGGAGGCGAGCCTGGCCCGCTGGAGGAGGCGACGCTGCCGGAACACCTGAGCACGCCCCATCCGATCCGCTTGCGTCGTGATCGCCTCGCGCGCGTGCTGGGCCTGCAGGTGGAGGACGCGGAGGTCGAGCGCATCCTGCGCGCGCTGGGGCTTGAGACGGAGGCAGTCGACGCGGGCTGGCGCGTCACGCCGCCGAGCCGACGCTTCGATATCGCGATCGAAGAGGACCTCATCGAAGAAATCGCGCGCATCCACGGCTATGACGCGATCCCCGCGACGTTGCCGGCGGGCGTCGTGCCGCTCGCGCCAGCGCCAGAATCGGTGATCGAGCCGGCACATCTGCGCCGGCGGCTGGCCGCGCGCGGCTTCGTCGAAGCCATCAACTACGCCTTCGTCGATGCCGCCTGGCTTGCTGCATGGTCGATGGAGGAGGGCGCGCTACCGCTCGCGAACCCGTTGAGCGGCGAACTGGCGATCATGCGCACGTCGTTGCTACCTGGTCTCGTTGCCGCCCTGTCGCGCAACGTGGCCCGCCAGCAACCGCGCGTGCGGCTGTTCGAACTCGGCAACGTCTTCCACCAGCCGACCATTGCCGGGGAGATGCCGCGCCACACGCAGCGCATCGCCGGGGTGGCCACCGGTGCCGCGCACGGCGAGCAGTGGAGTCACGCGGCGCGGCAGGTCGGTTTCCACGACCTGAAGGGAGATCTCGAGTCGCTGGCATCGATGGCCGGCGCAGAACTGTCGTTCCGGCCGTCTACGGCGGCCTGGGGGCACCCGGGGCGTTCGGCCGACGTACTTCTCTCAGGTCGGGTCGTGGGCTGGATCGGCGAACTGCATCCACGTCTGTCGCAGTCGCTGGGCCTGGATGCCGCGGTGGTCGCATTCGAAGTCGACCTGGCGTCCATACAGGCGCGCGCGCTGCCACGGGCGTCGACGCTGTCGCGTTTCCCATCGGTCCGGCGTGACCTGGCCTTCGTCGTCGCCGATGGCACACCCTGGGCGGTGATGGAGGCGAGTGTCCGCAGGGCTGCTGGCGCCACACTCCGCGAGCTCGTGCTGTTCGATGTCTACCAGGGGAAAGGGGTCGAAACGGGATTCAAGAGTGTCGCCATGGGCTTGATTCTGCAGGAACAAAGCCGCACCCTGACCGACCGCGACGTGGATGCTGTCGTTGGCGAAGTGATTGCTTCGCTGCAGCGTGAGCACGGCGCGACGATTCGTAGCTGATGATCGAGGACGCGGTGCGATGACGCTGACCAAGGCCGAGATGGCCGAACGACTGTTTGATGAGGTCGGCCTCAACAAGCGCGAGGCGAAGGAGTTCGTTGACTCTTTCTTCGATGTGCTGCGCCAGGCGCTGGAGACGGGCCGGCAGGTAAAGCTGTCCGGCTTCGGAAACTTCGACCTGCGCCGCAAGAACCAGCGACCGGGCCGCAATCCGAAGACGGGTGAGGAGATTCCGATCTCCGCCCGCACCGTGGTCACGTTCCGCCCGGGCCAGAAGCTGAAAGAACGTGTCGAGGCGTACAGCGGAGCCGTGGACCATGTTTGATCCCGGCAGCAACAAGGAACTCCCGCCGATTCCGGCCAAGCGTTATTTCACGATCGGCGAGGTCAGCGAACTGTGCGACGTCAAGCCGCACGTGCTTCGCTACTGGGAGACGGAATTTCCGACGCTCAATCCGGTCAAGCGCCGGGGTAATCGCCGCTATTACCAGCGACACGAAGTTCTGATGGTGCGCCAGATTCGCGGCCTGCTGTACGAGCAGGGCTATACGATCGGCGGCGCGCGGCTGCGGCTGGAAGGCGACGGGCAGAAGCAGGAGTCCGCACTCAGTTCCCAGATCGTCCGCCAGGTGCGGATGGAGCTCGAGGAAGTCCTGCAGCTGCTTCGCAGGTAGATCGGCTGCTTCGGGCAGTCGTGCCTGCCTCCAGACGAAAGCATTCGGTTACGCATCGCTGCCGGTAGCAGGGCGGTAGCCGCATGGTCGGCGATGTGTCCTGCACGGGTGCGAAGCGGGCGGGTGGGTCCGCGTGTGATGCGATGCAACGCACTGCAAAGCGGTTTGATCGCGTCATGATCGCGTCGCGGTATACTGCGCGCCCGCTTCTGGCGGGACGGCTTTCCGGGGTATAGCGCAGCCTGGTAGCGCACCAGTCTGGGGGACTGGTGGTCGTCGGTTCGAATCCGGCTACCCCGACCAAATCAGGATCAACGAGACGCCCGGCATGTCCGGGCGTCGTCGTTTCCGCCTGTCGCCGATGGCCTGAGCACGTCACGAAACGTCGGGCGGTTCCACGCGCCGCATGTGGCCCGCCCGGAACTTACGTTGCGCCTGCAAGTCACAGCGGCGGTCGGCGCCCGCCGGCGACATCGGAAAGGAGTCTTCATGCGTCCGCATCATCCCGCCATGCTCGCGTTCGTCCTGTGGCTTGCGCCTGCCCAGGCACAGGTCACATCCGGCATGCCGATACCGGCGTCTGAACATGTACTCGACACGGCTGTTGTGCGCATGCCGGGGCCGGGTATGTGGAAGATCCGCAATGGCGACAATGTCCTGTGGGTGCTGGGCACGGTGTCGCCATTGCCTGCGGGGATGGCGTGGAACGCAAGCAAGGTGCGCGCGATCGTGCGCGAGGCCGATGCCATGATCTCCGCTCCATCGGTCGTGGTCGGTGCCGACATCGGTTTCTTCGGCAAGCTGGCATTGCTTCCCTCACTGATAGGCGTGCGCGCCAACCCCGATGGCAGGAAGCTCAGCGAAGTCGTTCCGGCACCGCTGTATGCACGCTGGAGCGTACTCAAGCAGCGCCACATGGGGCGCGACGACTCGGTCGAAAACTGGCGGCCGATATTCGCGGCCGGCAAGCTCTACGACGAAGCGACGCGACGAATCGGCTTGTCGGGTCGCGACGTGGTGTATGCCGAGATCAACGAGGCGATGAAGGCGCGCGGGCTCAAACCTGTCAACGTCAGCGCACGCATCAAAATCGCGAATCCAAAGGCCGTGGTGAAGGAATTCAAGGGCGCGCGCTTCGCGGATATCGAATGCTTCGAGAAGACGCTCGATCGCGTGGAAATGGACCTTCCAGTGCTGGCCGCACGTGCGAATGCGTGGGCGACAGGTGACGTGCAGGCACTCACCACGTTGCGTCATCCCGACCTTGGAGATGTCTGCGAACGCGCGATGCTCGGCGGCCAGTTCGCGGCCAAGTACGGCATGGATGCGCTCGAAGCGCAGTCACGACGCAAGTGGATCGCGGAAGCGGGAGCAAGCCTGGCGCGTCACCGCGTGACGTTGGCGATCCTGCCGATGAACGATGTCCTTGCACCCGATGGGCTTGTCGCGGAACTCGCCAACAAAGGTTATGTGGTGGAGGCGCCGCGCTGAGGCGGCGGTGCGGGCGCTCATGCGTGGGGGTGAAGGCTGGATGGCGATGGAGCCTGCCGTTGGTGCGCGATCATTGAGTGCATGCCATCAAGCCGCTGCCCGGGCCGGCGAATGCTTCGCGGTTTCACTGAGCCGATACCCCACGTGCAGAGCGATGCATAGAGCAGGATGCAGCGGTTCCCGTGGGCAGGCCGGCGTGCATGCGCAATATCCGCCGCCGGTGCTACGGTCGCAGGCTCTAGCACACCGACGGCAATCCACATGTCCAGCCCTTCGCATCCGTATCCCATCGGTATTCCCGGACGTGCCTGGGGCGCGGAGGAGCGCGCGGCCTGGCGGGCGACACAGCCGCGCAGGCGAAGCTATCGCACGGAGGTGCTGGATGCGCTTGACCCGCTGCGCTCGTCGCTGGACGTGGTGCTGTATGGCCGCCTGGATTACCCGCCCGACGCGTATCCGCTCTATGCGAT
>SCUY01000297.1 GCA_004322525.1 Lysobacter sp.
CCGAATCGCGAAGGAATACCGATGCTTCGTTCCCTGTTTGCCTGTGTTCTCGTCGTCGCGGCCTCGGGCGCACGCGCCCAGTCCATGCCGCCGCAGGCCGAGTTCTATTTCGATGCCGATGCCTCGGCCATGCGTCCGGTGCTGACGCTCAAGGACACGGGGGCGGTGGCGATCGAACGCCTGATGCGCCAGGTCGAACGCAGGCCCGAAGCGAGCCTGGAATCGGCCCAGCTGGGACATTTCGGCATGGCTACCGGCCAGCGAGACGTCGCTTCCACGTTTTACCGTCGCGCGCTGGCGCGGCTGGATCCAGGAAACGGACTGTGGCGCCCGGTGAAGTGGACCTATGGCTGGGATCTCTACCGGGCCGGCGATGCCGCTGGCGCCTGGGCGCAATGGAGCGAGCTGTCCGGCCGTGGCGTAACGGCCAGCTGGATGCCACCCACCTATGCACTGGTCCTGTGGAAGCTCGATCGTCGCGACGAAGCCGTGCGCTGGTATGCCGCGGCCGTGCGGAGCGAGCCCGACCAGTGGGCGACCACCGACCGCTACGGGCAGTTGTTGCCGCAATGGAGCGAGGAAGAGCGGGCGACGCTCGCCGAGGTGCATGCCGCCTGGGCCGCCAATCCGCCGGGTTGGCCGTAAGCGCGAGGGTTGATCGCAGGCGTCGCCGCGCGAAGCATCCGCCATCCGGCTCGCTGCCGACATCCACGGGGAACGGTGCTGAGCTCGCGCCGGCAGTAGGCGGAAAGCCCGGCTCCGGCCGGGCTTTTTCGTGCAGCTGTCAGAACCGTGTGCGCTGCCGCATGCAGGCGGCAGCCATAGCGGGCAGACTGCGGGACCGCCCTCCGCCGGCCGCTCCCATGCTTCGAAATGTGATCTTCCTTGCCGCGTCGCTCGCGTTCGCCACCGGCGCCATTGCGGCCGATCGCGTCACCGGCCGCCCGTTCGCCACCCGCAGCGAGGTCTACGCGCCGCATGCGATGGCCGCCACCTCGCATCCGCTGGTGACCCAGATCGCGCTCGATGTAATGCGTCGCGGCGGTAGTGCGGTGGATGCGGCGATCGCCGCCGACGCGGCGCTCGGCCTGATGGAACCTACCGGCAGCGGTATCGGCGGCGACCTGTTCGCGATCGTCTGGGATCCGAAGACGAAAAAACTCTACGGCTACAACGGCTCCGGTCGTTCGCCGAAGGGACTCACCCTGGCCGAGTTCCAGAAGCGTGGGCTGAAGGACATCCCGCCGTTCGGCCCCTTGCCGGTGACCGTGCCGGGCGCCGTGGACGGCTGGTTCGCGCTGCACGATCGCTTCGGCCGCGTGTCGATGGCGGACAACCTTGCACCTGCGATCCGCTACGCACGCGAAGGCCACCCGGTACACGAGGTGATCTCGTACTACTGGAACGCGTCGGTGCCGCGGCTGGGCAAATATCCAGGCTTCCTCGAACAGTTCACCGTCGACGGCAAGCGCGGCCCGCGCAAGGGCGAGATGTGGCGCAACCCCAACCTCGCCAACACGCTGACGAAGATCGCCAAGGGCGGCCGCGACGCGTTCTACAAGGGCGAGATCGCCCACACCATCGACACCTACTTCCGCGCCAACGACGGCTACCTGCGCTACGAGGACCTCGCCGCGCACACCGGCGAATGGGTGGAACCTGTCAGCGTCAATTACCGCGGCTATGACGTGTGGGAGCTGCCGCCCAACGGCCAGGGCATCGCCGCGCTGCAGATTCTCAATATCCTCAAGGGCTACGACATCGGCAAGTACGGGTTCGGCAGCCCCGAGCACGTGCACCTGTTCACCGAAGCCAAGAAGCTCGCCTTCGCCGACCGCGCGCGCTGGTACGCGGACCCCGCGTTCAAGAAGACCCCGATCGCGAAGCTGTTGTCGGACGACTACACCACGCAGCGCCGCGCGCTGATCTCGATGGACAAGGCCCTGCGCGAAGTGCAGCCCGGCACGCCGAAGCAGCTCGACGAAGGCGACACCGTCTACCTCACCACCGCCGATGCGAGCGGCATGATGGTGTCCCTGATCCAGTCCAACTACCGCGGCATGGGCAGCGGCATGTCACCGCCCGGTCTGGGTTTCATCCTGCAGGATCGCGGCGAGCAGTTCGTGCTGAAGGAAGGCCACCCGAATTCCTTCGAGCCCGGCAAGCGCCCCTTCCACACCATCATTCCCGCGTTCGTGACCAAGGGTGGCAAGCCGTGGCTGAGCTTCGGCGTGATGGGCGGCGCGATGCAGCCACAGGCTCATGCGCAGATCCTCATGGACCTCATCGACTTCGGCATGGGCCTGCAGGAAGCCGGTGACGCGCCGCGCATCCAGCACGACGGCAGCACCGAACCGGCCGGGCAGAACACGGTGATGAGCGATGGCGGTGAAATCGACCTGGAGACCGGATTTCCCTACGAGACCATCCGTGCGCTGATGCGCAAGGGCCACAGCGTGCGTTTCGCCGACGGCCCCTACGGCGGCTACCAGGCGATCATGGTGAATCCGGAGGGCGGCTACATCGGCGCCAGTGAATCACGCAAGGACGGGCAGGCCGCAGGCTACTGATGCGCGACACGATGGCTGGAATTTCCCCGTCGCCGAGGCGGTTTCTCCCTTGGGATGGTGAACGGAACAGGCCGCGACGCCTGGTGCTCGCGGCCTTGATCGCAAGCGCGCTGCTCGCGATTTTCGTTGCATGGCTTCCGCGGCACGAGGTGGCGGGCGGAGAGACGCAGCCCGCGCGCGCCGTGGGCTTCCCTGCCACTACCGGCGTAGTAATGGGCGCGACGCCCGACACGCGGCGCAACGTTTCTGCAGCACGGCAATACGATGACGAGGCCTCACGCGAGGGCGCCCTCCTGCAGGCCGCACTGGTCCGGCATCTACGGGCGCTGCTGCATGACGGCGATGCGCGGCAGAAGATCCTCGCGCTCAAAATGCTGGGTCGCCAGGATCTGGCATCGCGCCGACGGGCCCGGATCGAAGCAGCGCGGCTCCTGCGCGAAGCGCCGGACGATCCGATCGTCGCCCAGGCGCAGGCATGGTTCTGCGCCGGCACGCCTGAGGGCTGCAGCGAGGCCGACATGCAGGCATGGTCGAAGGTGGAACCCGGCAACGCCGCCGCCTGGGCCGGGCAGATCAATGCAGTGAAGGGCGACCCTGCCCGCCTGGATGCGCTGATGGCACAGGCTGCGCAGGGCGCGCGTTACGAGAGCCGCGCCCACGAGATGGCGCTGGAGACGGTTGCCGCCTTCGACGACCTGCAACTGCCGCCGCTCGGTCGGCATGAGCGACGCACCCTGCAGGAAGCAGGCTTCGGCCTGACCGATGCGGAGCGCCGGCGCCTCCTGTCCGCAAGCTATGTATTCGCGCTGCCGATCCCCGCGATGCAGGGCATCAGCCGCGCCTGTCGCCCCCCGGTTTCCGTGCGCCGTGCCCGCGACTGCCGCGCGATACTCGTGCCGATGGCGCGCGCGTCATCGCTGATGGAGCGCATGGTCGCGCTGGGCACGTTGGAGAAGCTCATGCGCGGCACGCCGGAAGGCGCGCGCTGGGCCCAGGAGGCACGGCGCCTGCGCTGGTGGTACCAGCAGTTCTCGGTGTTGATCACCGGCGATGTCTACTGGCGTGATTTCCTCCGCCTGGGTGAGGTCGAAGCAGTGCGCCGGGCGCTGCTCGCGAGCGGGCGCCCGCTCGATCCCCCTGCCAGTTGGCGGCCTGGCTGAGCTGGCGCCGGCGGTGATCCTCGCGGCTACTACGCTGCGTGATGGGCCTGCCAGCGACCGAGCACATGGCGCACCGAGGCATCCGGCTGCGTGACCGCCGCCAGCACCACGCCACGGCCGTACTCGCGCGCCCGTTCCATGCCGTCATGCCCCGCCAGCACCCGATAGCGCCCGTCCTCGCCGGGCGGAGCCAGCAGGACTTCCGCGGCGGCGATCGGCCCGTCGAAGCGCAGGGCCGCCTTGATGTCCTCGCGGGTGGGCACGGGCGGAGCGTCGTCGTTCGTCGCGGCCGCGTCGATCGACTCGACCGGCACGGTGCGGATGACATAGGTTTCAACGGCAGCGATGGCACGGCGCATGGCGGGCTCCTCTTCGGTGCCGCCAGTCTCCAGCGCGCGGTGCGCGGCGCCTATCGGGCGTCGGTGCGACGCGAGGTAGGAAGAATCTGATGCCGCGATTTCAGTCCGCCGGCACGGTCCTGCCCTGCGCCCAGCTGCGCAATGCGTCGACGCGCTCGGCCATCACCACCGACAACGGGCGCGTGTTGCGCAACTCGCCGCGCAGGGTGAAATCCGACAGCGCGCCGCCGGCCGCATGCGCCGCATACAGCCCCGACACGATCGCCTGCTCGATCTCCGCGCCGGAGAAGCCATCGCTCGCGGCGGCGAGCGCGGCAACGTCGAACGTCGACGGATCCAGCCCGCGCTTTTTCAGGTGTACGACGAACAGTTGCGCGCGTATCTCCGCATCGGGCAGGTCGACGAAGAAGATCTCGTCGAAACGCCCCTTGCGCAGCAACTCGGGCGGCAATGCGTCGATCTGGTTGGCGGTGGCGACGAGGAACACGCGCGACTTCCGCTCGGCCATCCACGTCAGCAGGAAGCCGAGCACGCGGCGCGAGACGCCGCCGTCGCCGTTGCCTTCATCGGTCGAGATGCCTTTCTCGATCTCGTCGATCCACAGCACGCAGGGTTCGAGTTGTTCGACCGATTCCAGCGCCATGCGCAGGTTCTTCTCGGTCTCGCCGTGGAACTTGTCGTAGAGCGTGCCGAAATCCAGCCGCACCAGCGGCACGCCGAAACCCGCGGCGACGGCCTTGGCGAGCATCGACTTTCCGCAGCCCTGCACGCCCAGCAGCAGCATGCCCTTGGGCGGATCCAGGCCCGGCGGTGGCTCGGCGGCAAGGAACACGGCGCGGCGCTGCCCGATCCAGCGCTTCAGATGTCGTGCGCCGGCAACGTCATCCATCTGCGCGGCGTCGTATTCGTAGTGCAGGTGGCCGCTGCGGGTGAGCAGTTCGAACTTCAGCTTGGCAAGTTCGGGCAGGTCGCCCGCATTGAGCGCGCCGTCGCGGAAGATCAGCTGCCGCGCGATGCGGCGCACGTCGACCGGGTCGAGCCCGCGCAGGTTGCGCACGATCTGCTGCACCGCCTCTGTGTCCACCTCCACACGTCGCCCGCCGTTCTCGCGGGCGTAGTGCTCGACCTCCTCGCGCACGATCTTCAGCCGCGCGTTCGCGTCGGGCATCTGTGGCCGGTAGCGCAGCGCGAGTGATTCGAGATCCGGCGGAAGCTCGACGCTGTGGCCGACCAGCACGATCACGTGCGGCTGGCAGTCGCGCCGCTGCACGAGGTCACGCAGCATCCGCTGGCTGCCGGCATAGGTCAGGTAGGGATGCATGTCGAACAGCACGTAGATGCCGCGCTGCGGGGCGTCGCGCATGGCCTGCAAGGTGTTCGAGGCATCCGGTGCGACGTGCGGCGGATCCTCGCGGTCGAGATCGAGCCGGCGCAGCCCTTCGGTGATCGACCACCGGTACAGCTCGCGCCAGACCTGCATCAGCGCCTGCCGGAACAGTTCGACGACACGCGCCTCGTCGCGGGTCTCGATGACGATCAGCGGTGTGTTCGCCCGGATCAGGGCGACGAGGTCATGCAGTTCGCTCATGCGACGGGGCATCCGGGCGTCCGTGGAGAGCGCGGATGATACGGCTCCGCCCGCACCCGCCCGCGCGGTGTAGGCTCGGGCGAGGTCGCGCGGGCCCGGCCTTGCAAGGCGTTCACCCCGCGCTGACCGGCAATCCCCACCCTGAGCCTTCCCGGAGCCGACGACCCATGCGCGAACTCATCCTGCTGCGCCACGCCCATGCCGAATCCCCGACCGCGGGATCGAACGACGTCGAACGCCCGCTGTCGCCGGACGGTGCGGCGGCATCGGAGGCGGCGGGGCGCTGGCTGGTCGAACACGGGCTGGTGCCGGACGTCGCGCTGTGTTCCCCCGCGCAGCGCACGCGCGACACGCTCGAAGCGGTGTTGCGGGTGGTCGGCTACGTCGACCAGCGCATCGAGCCGGAGATCTACGAAGCCACGCCGGGCCAGCTGATTGAACTCGCCGACCGCTACCGCGACGTCTCGCGGGTCATGATCGTCGGCCACAACCCCGGCCTCGAACAACTGGTCGCGCTGATGGAAAGCGGGCAGTCCAGTGACTACCGCGGGATGCCGCCCGCCGGCATCGCCGTGCTGAAGATGCCGGCCGGTGCCGCGCTGGAGCCCGGCGTCGCCCGGCTCTCGCAGTTCTGGTGGCCGTGACGGTCCGTGCAGGATTGCTGCTGCTCCTTGCACTCGGCGTGCCTGCTGCCGGGGCACAGGTCATCGATGTCGGCCGCAGCCGCGCCGAATTCGACCTGCACACGCGTTGGGGTGCGATCGTGCGGGGGCGGTTCCCCGCCTTCGAGGGTGAAGTCACGACGCTGGCTGATGGACGCCGGCAGGTGCGGCTCCGGCTCGCCACGTCGAGCCTCGAGATCAATGGCTCACCGCGCTACACGGCACTGGCGCGCGGGCGCGGCCTGTTCGACGCGGCACGCCACCCGTGGATCGAGTTCACTTCCGAGCCGTACACGGCCTCGGTCCTGCGGGAGGGCGGCGCGCTGGACGGCCGCCTGCGCATGCACGGCGTCGAAGGCCGGGAGCGCTTCAGTCTCGCGCCGTCGAGCTGCGCACGGCCGGGACACGGCTGCGAAATCCTCGCCGAAGGCCGGGTGAGCCGTGACGATTACGGGCTCGATGGCTGGCACTGGGCGCTGGCGGACTCCGTGCGGTTCCGCCTGCATGTCCGCTTCGCCGATGACTGAGGCGCGGTGTATGGCACGCATCGCGCTCCTGGCAATGCTGGTGCTGCTCGCCGGTTGCGCGGGCCTGCGTCCGGGGCAGGTACGACGCATCGAGGCCGTGATCGCGCAGGCGCGGCCGGTGGCCGTCGACTGCACGCGTCTGGATGCCTGCGCTCGCCCTTCGTCGCTGCACGCGCTCGCCGGCCGCGCCTTCGCCGAATCGACCGTCGCCGCGCCGCGCCATTACACCCTGCTGCTCGACCGCGGCAGCGACGCGCTGCTCGCGCGGGTCGATCTCATTCGCAGCGCGACCACGCGCATCGACCTGCAGACCTACATTTTCGACGAGGACGACGCCGGGCGTTTCGTGCTCGACGAACTCATCGCCGCCGCCCGCCGCGGCGTGCGCGTGCGCCTGCTGATGGACCAGCTGTCCGCACTCGAACGCGTCGAAACACTCGCCGCGCTCGCCGGCCTGCACGCCAACCTCGAAGTGCGCATCTATAACCCCGTGCTCAATCGCGCGCGCATCAACTACCCGCAGTACATGGTGGCCGGGCTGTGCTGCTGGCGGAAGCTCAATAAACGCATGCACTCGAAGATGCTGCTGGTGGACGGTGCGGTCGGCATCACCGGCGGGCGCAACTACCAGGACGACTATTACGACTGGGATGCGCAGTACAACTTCCGCGATCGCGACGTGCTGATCGCCGGCCCGGCGGCGCGCACGATGGGCGAGTCGTTCGACCGCTACTGGGCCGACCGCCACAGCGTGCCGGTGCAGCAGCTGCGCGACGTGGGCACGTTGCTGCTGCGCGAAGGCGTCCCCGTGCTGTCGCCGCCGGTGTTCAACCGACCCGAGCGCGTCCAGGCGGCGCGTACCCAGGCTGATGATGCGTCGCTGGTGCAGGAGCGCCTGGTGGCGCGCGTGATTCCGGTCGGCGGGGTCGACTACATCTCCGATCTCCCCGGCAAGCCCGATGGCGCCCGCGATCTCTCGCCCTCGAGCGTGGCCCTGCGTGACCTGATCCTGGGTGCGCGCGAACGGGTGATGCTGCAGACCCCCTATCTGGTGCTGTCGAAACAGGCACGTGCGATGTTTCGGCAGTTGCGTCGCCGCGAGGATCCACCGCGCGTCATCGTATCGACGAATAGCCTGGCCTCGACCGATGCCTTCATCGCCTACGCGCTGTCCTACAAGTACAAGCGTCGCTATCTGCGTGACTACGGCTTCGAGATCTACGAGTTCAAGCCGTTTCCGCTGGATGCACCGATCGACGTCGCCACCACGGGGGCGATCGATCCGGTGACAGGCCCGCCGCCACGCAGTCCCCGGGTGGAATTCGACCGCCGGAGTGTCGTCAGCCGCGACCTTGCGCGCCAGACGAGGCGTCGTCCACTGGCGCGCGAGTTTGCCGCACTCGCTTACGGCAGCCCGCGCTCCAATGCGCCGGTGCCGCTCAAGCGTGCAGGCGTGCGCATGGGGCTGCATGCGAAATCGCTGGTGGTGGACGAGACGGTGGGCGTGGTGGGAACCCACAACTTCGATCCGCGTGGCGACCGTTACAACACCGAGTCGATGGTGGTGATACGGGATGCCGGTTTCGCGCGCGAACTCGCAGCGAGCATTGAGCGCGATACGGCGCCGGCCAATGCCTGGGTGATCGCGCCGCGGGACAAGCCGCCGGTGCTGTCGGGCATCAACTATTCACTCGGCAAGCTCTCCGAGCACCTTCCGCTGTTCGATCTCTGGCCCGTCCGCTATGCGACGAGCTACGACTTTCGCCCCTCGCCCGCATGCCCCGGCCCGGTACCGCCCGGACACCCGGACTTCCGCCGCTGTTACGAGGCCGTGGGAGATTTTCCGGAGGTCGCGCTGGGCTTCAAAAGTGTGGTGACGCGGATATTCACCGCCTTCGGGGCGGGGCTCGCCCCCATCCTGTAGCAACGGGTAGGCGCTGCTTCGGACAGGCTGGCATGACGACAGCCGGCTATTGAACGCTGACCGACTTCATTCGCCGGGTGTTTTCAAGCTGATGCAGCGCGAGCAATGCGGCGAGAATCGGCAGGTTCTTGAGCAGGGGCCCATAGGGATGGCGCCAGAACTCGGGCAGCGCGACGCTGATCACCGCCGTGTAGCCGACGATGAGCAGCATCTGCACGATGTACAGCGGCCGGCGGTTGATCGGCAGCAGCATCAGTATCCCGAGCAGCAGGTCGAGCGCGGCCGAGCCGTACAGCGCGGCCGGGCCGAGTGCGCCGTGTATCCCGCTGCGCGCGAGCAGGTCGAGGCTGGCTTCGATCGGGTAGGCGAAGACCGATACGAACGCGGTGAGGATCCAGACAGCCGCGATCGACAGCCGCAGCAGCGGCAGCAGCCACTGCAATTGCGCGCGTTGCCGTAATGCTCCGGCTTCGCGCGGTGCAATGAACGTGGCGACTGCGCGCGGTGGCCGCCCCATGAACGCGGCGAAGGCTGCCGCGGGGGCGCAATTGCCGCGCTCGAGCATCGCCACGGTCTCGGGGTCGACCATCGAGCCCGGCACATGGGCCATGAGGTGCGCGCCTGACCGCACGATCGGCATCGGCACGGCGACAACGCGCAACGGACCCAGACCGAGCTGGTGACGCAGGTGCGCGAGGTAACCACGCAGGGTCACGCATTCGCCACCGGCGGCTTCGATGAGCGCGGGTGATACCTCCGATTCGAGCGAACGCAGGATCACTTCGACCACATCATCAAGATGCACCGGCGCGAGCCGTTGCACGCCACCACCCGGAAGCGCCGTGATCGGCAGCGCCGCCATGGTCAGGAACGCACGGGCGCTGGCACCCTCCGGCGCAAACACCACGGAGGGTTGAACCACTGTCGCGCGCAATGGAAGCGTCGCGAGGAAACGGTCGGCTTCGCGCTTGCTCAGGTGGTAACGGCTGCGTGCCCGGTCATCCGCACCGAGCGCGGAGACCTGCACCACGCGCGATACGCCGGCATCCACACAGGCGGCGAACAGCGCGCGCGGCGCGGCGGAATGCAGTGCGGCGAACGTTTGCCGGCGGTTCTCGCGCAGGATGCCGACGGCGTTGACCACCGCGTCGATGCCGGCAAGGCGTGGCACCCAGTCGGCGGGGTGCAGATCGCGCATGAAGTCGGCCTGTACCGCCTGCAGCAACGGCCAGCGGCGGCGCGCGGCGGCGACATCACGCACGGCGGGAACCGGCTCATGGCCATGCGCGATCAGTGCATCGACCACTGCCCCACCGATGAAACCCGTCGCTCCGGTCACCAGCACGCGCATCACGATCCTCCTGTCATCCGCGGCGAGGCGGCGCTAGGTTGTCACCTGCCGAGACGCGATCGCATCGCCAGCATAGCCCTGCTGCCGCCATGCCTCGAACACCACCACGGCGATCGCATTGGAAAGGTTGAGGCTGCGTACGCCCGGGCGCATCGGCAGACGCAGGCGTTGCGCTGCGGGCAGCGTGTCGAGCACGGCATCGGGCAGCCCGCGCGTCTCCGGGCCGAACAGGAAGACGTCGCCGGTGCGGTAGCGGGGCTCGTCGAAGCGGGCGCGGCCACGCGTGCTCAGGGCGAACACCCGCAGGGCTTCCCCGTGCAGCCCGCGCAGGTGCATGAGCGCGGCATCGAGATCCGCATGCACTTGCACGGTCGCGTACTCGTGGTAGTCAAGGCCCGCGCGACGCAACTGCTTGTCGTCCATGGCGAAGCCGAGGGGCTCGACCAGATGCAGCCGCGTACCGGTGTTGGCACACAACCGGATGGCGTTGCCGGTATTGGGCGGAATCTCGGGCTGGAAGAGGACAACGTCGAACATGCAGGAATGGCGATGGGCGATCGGCGATGGTGAAAGGGTGGGGCAGCGTGATGGCCCTTGTCGAATGCGGCATACGTCGGCCGCACCGCCAACCATCGGAATCGCGGCTTACCAGGGCAACGCCTGACCCTGCCAGTCGAGGAAGCTTCCGCTGTGCGCCATGCCCAGGCCGTCGATCACCTGAAGAAGGCCCTGGACGGACTGCATCGGCACCAGTGGTGCGGACTCGCCCCCCATGTCGGTCGCGACCCAGCCCGGATGCAGCGACACGATGCTGATGCCCCGTTCGGCCAGGGCATGTGCGAGCAGTCGCGTCGCCATGTTCAGCGCGGCCTTGCTGATGCAGTAGGTCGGCGTTCCGAACCGCTGTGTATTGCCGATTGAACCCAGCTGCGACGACAGGTTCGCCACTTTCGCGCCGTCGGCCAGCAGCGGAGCGAGCGCCTGCGTCAGCAGGAACGGCCCCATCGCATTGGTGCGGAAACTGTCCTCGAGGTTCGACGCCGGCACGTGGCCGAAACGTTCGCCCGGATGCAGCAGCCCGGCATTGTTGATCAGCACGTCGAGCCGCTCATCGCCGAGCACCAGCGGCAGTTCGCGCGCGAGTTCGGCTTCCGATCTGGGGTTGGTGACGTCCAGCGGCAGCACATGCAGGCGGCCGGGGTGCTCGCCGGCCAACCGGTTGAGCTCCTGTGCCTGCGCGGGGTGGCGGGAAGTCGCGACAACATGGTCGCCGCGTGCAAGCAGCTGGCGGCAGAACTCCAGCCCGAGGCCGCGGTTGGCACCGGTAACGAGGACATGGCGACGCGGCATGGCGGGCTCCCGGGATCAGGCGGCAAGTCTATGCCGCGCCCATCGCGTCCTTGCGAAGGGCGGGACTTGTGGCCCGGTACAGGCAGCCCGCGGTCCGCTAGGATCGCCGGGCTGACCGGCAGGGAGCCGGTCCTGACCACTGGAGCCATCGCATGTCCGCAGTCCGTCCGTTCCGTCCGCGCGCCGCCATCCTCGCGCTCGCCCTCGCCACTGCACTGGGTGGCATCGCCGCGCCGGCGCTCGCCGCCCCGCAGGGCTCGCAGGTCGAAATCCCGTACCAGGAGTTCACCCTGCCCAATGGCCTGCGCGTGATCGTGCATACCGACCGCAAGGCGCCGATCGTCGCGGTGAACCTCTGGTACCACGTCGGCAGCAAGAACGAGCAGCCTGGCCGC
Source organism: Lysobacter sp. (assembly GCA_004322525.1). GTDB lineage: Bacteria > Pseudomonadota > Gammaproteobacteria > Xanthomonadales > Xanthomonadaceae > Cognatilysobacter. Next base: position 11,887 of record SCUY01000297.1, read on the forward strand.
ACCGGCTTCGCGCATCTGTTCGAGCACCTGATGTTCAACGGCTCGGAAAACCATCGTGACGAATTCTTCGGCCCGTTCGAGCTGGTGGGCGTCACCGACCAGAACGGCACGACGAATGTCGATCGCACCAACTATTTCGAGAACGTGCCCACCACTGCCCTCGACATGGCGCTGTGGATGGAGTCAGACCGCATGGGCCACCTGCTCGGCGCGATCGACCAGAAGACCCTCGACGAACAGCGCGGCGTGGTGCAGAACGAAAAGCGCCAGGGCGAGAACCAGCCCTATGGCCGCCGCATCACCTCACGGCTGTTCGAGGCGCTGTACCCCGCCGGCCATCCGTACAGCTGGTCGACGATCGGCTCGATGGCCGACCTCAACGGCGCCACGCTGGACGACGTCAAGACCTGGTTCAAGAGCTGGTACGGCCCGAACAATGCCGTGCTGGTACTGGCCGGCGATATCGACCTCGCCACCGCCAAGCAGAAAGTGACCCGCTACTTCGGCGACATCCCGGCAACCGCCACGCTGCCGGACATGAAGACCAACATTCCCAAGCGTGCGAAGGACACCCGCGAAACGATTCCCGACCGCGTGCCGCAGGTGCGTATCTACCGCGCATGGCCCGTCGCGCAGACCGGCAGCCGCGATGCCTCACTGCTGCAGATGTTCGCGCAGATCCTGGGTGGCAGCGCCACCTCGCGCCTCGACGAACGCCTCGCCTACCAGGACAAGCTGGTCGATAGCGTCGGTGTCTCGATGTGGAACGCCGAACTCGCCAGCACGTTCTTCATCCAGGCCGACGTGAAGCAGGGCGTCGAGCCGGCGAAGGTGGAAGCGATCATCGACCAGGAGCTCAAGCGCCTGATCAAGGATGGCCCGACCGCTGCGGAACTCGAACAGGCCAAGACCGCGATCCGCGCCGGTTTCGTGCGTGGCATCGAGCGCATCGGTGGCTTCGGCGGCAAGTCCGACGTGCTCGCCGAATGTGCCGTCTACACCGGCAGGCCGGATTGCTACAAGGAAGATCTCGCCGTGCTGCTGGCGGCCACGCCGGAGCAGGTGCGCAGCGTGGGCCGCAAGTGGCTCGGCACCGGTTCGCACACCTTGCTGGTGCAGCCGAGCGAGACGCCGGCCTCGTCGATTCCCGAACGCGTCGTCGCCGCACCGGCCAGCAAGCCTGCGCCCTTGCCGAAACCCGACCCGAAGTTCCGCACGGTGAAGACCGATGTGGACCGCAGCGCCGGCGTGCCGAAAACCGCGAGCTTCCCGGAACTCAAGTTCCCGGCGCCGCAGATGGCCACGCTGTCCAATGGCATGACCGTCGCGCTGGTGGAGCGCCACGACGTGCCTGTCGTGCAGATGAGCATGGAATTTCCCGGCGGCTACTCGGCTGACGTGGGCAAGAAGCTCGGCACCGCCAGCTTCACCATGAGCATGCTCGACGAAGGCGCGGGGGATCTCGGCGCGCTGCAGCTCAAGGCGCGCGCGGAGGCACTGGGGGCCAACATCGGCGCCGGCGCCGGGCTTGACCAGGCGACGGTGACCCTGTCGGCACTGACCGACAAGCTCGGCCCGTCGCTCGACCTGTATGCCGACGTGCTGCGCCGGCCGCGTTTCGATGCCAACGAAATGGAGCGCGTGCGCGCGCAGTGGCTCGCCGGCATCAAGCAGGAAAAGGCCCGCCCGCAGACGGCCGCGCTGCGCGTACTGCCACCGCTGCTGTACGGCGAAGGCCATCCGTATGCGATCCCGTTCACCGGCTCGGGCACCGAGGCATCGATCGCCTCGCTGACGCGTGATGACCTCGCCGCCTTCCATCGCAACTGGCTGCAGCCGGAAAAGGCACGCCTGGTTATCGTCGGCGACACCACGCTCGCGCGCATCCTGCCCGAGCTCGAGAAGCGCTTCGGCGGCTGGAAGTCGCCTGCCGATGCACCGAAGTTGCCGGAGGTCGCCGCGGTCGCCCGCCCGGCCGCGTCGCGCGTGTACCTGGTCAACCAGCCCGGTGCGATCCAGAGCAACATCTATGTGGCCGAGCTGGTGCCGTCGACTTCGGATGCGGGCACGATCGATTTCGACTTCGCCAACGGCGTGCTGGGTGGCGAGTTCTCCTCGCGGCTCAACATGAACCTGCGCGAGGACAAGCACTGGGCGTATGGCTCGTACAGCGGCGCGACCAACACGCTGGGCCAGCGTCCGTGGATCGCCTCGGCGGCGGTGCAGAGTGACAAGACGGCCGAGTCGGTGAAGGAGCTCAAGCGCGAGATCACCGAGTTCACCAGCGGCGCGCGCCCGCCGACGGATGCGGAAGTCGCGAAAATCCGTGCCAGCAATACGCGCAGCCTGCCAGGCGGTTACGAGACCGGTGCCGCGGTTCTCGGGCAGGTGGCTTCCAACCTGCGCTACGGGCGGCCGGCCGACTACATCGTGCGCTACGCCGAACGCAATGCGGCGATGACCCCGGCGCTGGCAATGCAGGCAGCGCAGCGCATCGACCCGTCGGTACTGACATGGGTGGTGGTGGGTGACCTGGCCAAGATCGAGCAGCCGATCCGCGATCTGAAGCTCGGCGACGTGCAGGTGCTGGACGCCGACGGCAAGCCGGCCGGCAAGTAACCGTCGCATGTCGTGATGAAGGCGCGGGGCTTCGGCCCCGCGTTTTTTTTTGCGCGGCGTTAAGGGCGCGCGCTTACGATGCAATCCCGAGGAGGACTCCCCATGCGCAGCCTTGCCCTGATTCCGCTGTCCCTCATGCTGGTCACCGCCTGTACCTGGGTGCCGATCAAACCGGCCGCGACAGCGGTGCGCGTGATCGCGGCAGGCCCGGCACCGGCGGGCTGCGCGAAGCTCGGCGAGATCGAAGTGAACGTCACCGACCGGGTCGCCTTCTACGAGCGCAATCCGCTGCGCGTGCAGGAAGAGCTGGAGACCATGGCGCGCAACGAGGCGGCGGGGATTGGCGCGAATGCGGTGCAGCCGCTGGAAGTGCCGCGCGAGGGCAGCCAGCGTTTCACCGGCTGGCGCTGCAGCGGCCGCTGAGGGCCGGGCTGAACGGAACGGGCGGCCCCCATACGCCGGCGTGCGACCTACCGGCGCCCACGTTAAGCTTGCGTGTTCCCGCTTTGCCGAGCCCGCGCCCATGCTGTTCCAACACGTCGCCATCGCCGGGCTCGCCCATATCGATGCCCCGCGCCGCCTGAGCACGGTGGAGATCAACGAGCGTCTCAAACCCACACTTGACCGGCTGGGCATCAAGACCGACGTGCTCGCCGACGTCGCAGGCGTGCATGCACGCCGCCTCTGGGACGGCCCGATGCTGGCCTCCGACGCCGCCACGCTCGCCGCGGTGAAGGCACTCGCCGACGCTGGCGTCGAGCCCGCGCGCATGGGTCTGCTGGTGAACACCTCGGTGAGCCGCGATTACCTCGAGCCGAGCACGGCCTCGATCGTCAGCGGCAATCTCGGCCTGCCCGACACCTGCCAGAACTTCGACGTGGCCAATGCCTGCCTCGCCTTCATCAACGGCATGGACATCGCGGCGCGCATGATCGAGCGCGGCGAGATCGAATACGCACTGGTGGTGGACGGCGAAACCGCCGACCTCGCGTATGAAAAGACACTCGAGCGCATGACCCGCGCCGATGTCAGCGAGGAGGATTTCCGCAACGAGATCGCCACCCTCACGCTGGGCTCCGGCGCCGCAGCCATGGTGATGGCGCGCGCCGAACTGGCGCCGGGGGCCCCGCGCTACCGCGGTGGCGTGACGCGCGCGGCCACCGAGTGGAACAAGCTCTGCCGCGGCAACCTCGACGGCATGGTCACCGACACGCGCCAGCTGCTGATCGAAGGCGTGAAGCTCGCGCAGAAGACGTTCCTCGTGGCCAAACAGAAACTCGGCTGGGTGGTCGAGGAACTGGACGAATTCGTCGTGCACCAGGTGAGCAAGGTGCACACCGCCGCCTTCACCCGGGCCATGGGCATCGACCCGCGCAAGGTGCTCACCATCTTCGGCGAGCACGGCAACATCGGCCCCGCGTCGGTGCCGATCGTCCTCAGCAAGCTGCGCGAGATGGGCCGCCTGAAGAAGGGCGACCGGATCGCGCTGCTCGGCATCGGCTCGGGCCTGAACTGCTCGATGGCGGAAGTGGTCTGGTAGGGCCAGACCTGTACAGATTTTCCGGAATCTGGACCATTGCCCGGCGACGTGTATAGGAAACCGCCTTTTCCATACACGTAAGGAAAATTCGGAAGACCAAATTTTCCTTAGAGCGGCAGTTCGGGCGTCCAGGGAAAATCAGCACGCTCAATTTTTCTTCATGTCGAAATGCATTTTCTTTTTCG